>VBHB01000007.1 GCA_005880315.1 Chloroflexota bacterium
TTTGGTCGTCCACTGCTTGCCGTCGGCGACAGCCTGCATGAACTCGTCGGTGACGCGGACCGAGTGGTTGGCGTTCTGGAACTGGACCGAGTCGTAGGCGCCGCCGGGCACGTTGAAGCCGACGTCGTAGCCCGCTTCGATGAGCGCCCACGCCTTCTTCTCCTCGTCAGCCTTGCTGTGGATGAAGTCGAGGATGTCGGGGTGGTCGGCGTTGAGGATGACCATCTTGGCCGCCCGGCGCGTCGTGCCGCCCGACTTGATCGATCCGGCGAACGAGTCGTAGCCCTTCATGAAGGAGACGGGGCCGGATGCCGTGCCGCCTCCCGAGAGCTGCTCCTTCGAAGACCGCAGCACGGAGAGATTGGTGCCGGTGCCGATGAAGCAGGCCGAGCCCTGCTGGGCGCGGCCGGGCACGCCGAGGTTGAACCAGACCGGGCTGTTGAACGACGCGTGCTGGGTGACCAGGAGGAAGCGAAGCTCCTCGGCCCAGTTCTGGGCGTCCTCATCGGTGGCGAAGTAGGCACCCTCGAGGCCCCACTTCTTCAGTGCCTCGACCACGCGGTCGATGAGCTGGCGGACGCTGGTCTCGCGCTCTGGCGTGCCGGCGCCGCCGCGGAAGTACTTCTGGGCGACGACGTTGATGGCCAGCTGCGACCACGAGCGGGGGACCTCAACGTCCTTCTGCTCGAAGATGACCTGCCCCTTCTCGCCGGTGATGGCCGCCGTGCGCCGCTCCCATTCGATCAGGTCGTACGCGTGGCTGCCCTCGGGCGTGAAGTAACGGCCAAACCGAAGCCCCGGCTTGGCGGCCCCGTTCTTGTGGTTACCGTTCTTGCGGGTGGAGTTGGCGAGGTCAGCTGCGTTTTTGGCCATTTCTTAGAGAACGCCTCCTTCAATCATCCCCGGTGTGGGTGCTTTCAAAGCTCTTTTTTGCTAGGACGTGGGGTGGGTCGTTGAACTTGTTCGTTTGGGGATGGAAGAGGCCCCGGAGCATGCCCGCCACTTATGCCCCAGGGCCTCGATCTAACGACGTTGAATATACGAGGCGGCTTTTGGGATGTCAAGCCCCAAACACAAGATATCTGGTGTCGATGACGCCCGAAGTACCACATGTGGGTGGATTACCTGTGGACAACCCTGGTGAGGGAATGGGCACAGGCTCTGGATTTGCTGTGGGAAACCGGGCACAACCGGCCTACTGAGCTGAATCGAGCAGGGCGAGGCTCAGAGGCTCTGTGGAAACCTCCGAGGGGCCGGTTTCGGACACCTGGACGCTTTGAGCCGCCGATCGGATCCTGGCCGACACCTGCTTGCCCTCGGTATAGGTGTTCTGGAGCATGGTCAGGGCCCTCTGAAGCTTGTTGTCCAGGATCGCCTCCAGCGTGTCGAGGTGCCGCTCGACGTCGATGAGGGCCGACTGCAGCCTCTCCATATCGACCGTCCGGGCAAACTGGAGGTGGAGCTGATAAAGGGTGAGCAGGTAGGGCAGGGCCATGGCATAGCCGACGACCATCACGTGCCGGCGATGGGCGGAGACGATGGCGCCCCGGCAGACGTCATAGGCGGCGTCGGGGATGACGGCCAGGGCGAACGTCGACGTGGCGGCGGGGTCGATGTACTGGCTCACCTCGCGCACCCGTCGCTCGACCTCGCGCTCGACCTGCGCGGCCAGCTGTGCGCGTCGCGTGGCGTCGAGGCCGGGCTCGGCCAGCTGCTCGAGCGCGCCGCTGGACACCCATTTGGAGTCGATCGGCAGGAGCTTGCCGCCCGGCAGCTGCAGGGCCAGCTCGACCACTTTGCCGCCGACCCAGACATTGCGCTGGAGCATCTCGGGCGGGAGGTGCTTGAGAACCTCTTCGAGGATGTGCTCGCCCGCGGCGCCGCGGGTCGAGCTGCCGGCGATGACGCTCTCCAGGCGCTTGAGGCTCGAGCGCGCCTCATCCTCGATCGACTGGCGTGCAACCAGCGCGGAGCCGAGCCTCTCAACGACCGACTGCGTCTGCGCCAGCCGCTCGCGCAGCTCGGAGGCGCGGGACTCCTGGGTCAGGCCTCCTGTATCCAAGCGCTGGCGCAGTTCCGCCACCGCCGCGGCCTGGCCGTCAGCCCGCCGCATGAGGTTCCAGGCGAAGAACGCTACGGCAACGATCCCGGCCAGCACACATACAAGTAGGAGCGCGAACAACAGTTCGAATAGCGACATGTGGGGCATTGTAGCCCTGGAAGTGGGTATAGACAAGCCTGTTAACCTGACCTCAATGGCAGCCGAAGATCCCATCCAGCAGCTAGACCCGACCCCGGATCGCATCCCTCTCGAAGAGGTCTACATGCGCATGGCCGAGGAGCTCTCCAAGCGGTCCACCTGCGCCCGGCTGCAGGTCGGCAGCGTCATCACCACCGGCGACCTGACCCAGGTCCTCGGCATCGGCTACAACGGCAACGCGCGGGGCCTGCCGAACCGGTGTGACTCGACACAGCCCGGAAACTGCGGCTGCATCCACTCGGAGCAAAACGCGTTGATCAAGGCCGGCGCGCAGCTGCCTGGGAAGGTGATGTTCGTCAGCGCGTCCCCATGCGTGATGTGCGCCAAGATGATCATCAACACCAACGTCGCGCGCGTCTATTACCGAGAGGCGTATCGCGACCCCGCCGGCCTCGATGTCCTGCGCCAGGGCGGGGTCGAGGTCATCCACTACAACCGCTGGCGCGACTCCTGGCGCTAGACGACGATCTCCCAGCCTGATTCGGTCTGGACCATTCGCGGCTCGACGATCGGCACGCTCTTAAGCTTCCGGATTCGCTTGAACAGGATGTTCACGTCGGCGTCGACGGCCACTGACTCGAGCACCTTCCGGGTTGCATAGACGAGCGTGATCGCCGGGTCTCTCAGCGCCCGTTCTGGCGTTGCCCACACCCAATCGATGACCTCGTCCGGCTGGATGTGCACCGTCTGGCGGGCGGGCAGCCGGGCGATGTAGAACCGAGCGTCATAGCGGCGGCTCATGGTCACAGGGGTCACCCACCGCGCCAGCATCACCAGCCGGTCCAGCGCCGGCTCCAACCCACACGACCGCAGCGCATTTCCGAAAGTGCTACCGCCGGCGACCAGCTCGCGGACTCGCTCGCAGTCGCGGGCCTGCGCGAAACGACCCTTGCCGCGGGCGAGAAGGATCCCGACCTCCTCGAACAGCTCGCGGATCGCGGCTGCGGCAACGTCGTCGCCCCATTCGGCGTCCTCGTCGTGCACGACACCGCCCGGGAAGACGTATGCGCCGGGTGCGAATTCCGCGCCCCGTGGGCGCCGCATGAGCAGCAGCTCCCACGGCTTCTTGCCGCGCGCAAGCAGTACGGTCGCCGAAGGTCTTGGCGTGACTGGTGGCCCGTCGAGATTGAGGGCGCTCGAGGGCAGTGACGGTATGGCGATACCCCCAGTCTAGGATGCTCGGGTGGATTTCGGGATCGCCGGCAAGGTCGCCCTCGTCACAGGCGGCACCAGGGGCATCGGTCTTGGTATCGCGCATGCCCTGGCCGACGAAGGCGTGCGGGTGGCGGTCGCGGCTCGCACCGAGGTCGACGTCAAGCACACGGCGGAATCGCTAAGCGGGCTGGGCGTCGTCGCGGATCTGTTGACTGAAGCCGGCTGCCGCCGCGCCGTCAGCGAAACCGAAACGGTCCTGGGGCCGGTCGACATCCTCATCAACAACCTGGGCCTTCGCGCGGGCAGCTCCTGGGCGGACACCGGGCCATCCGAGTTCGAAACCGCGTTCGGGGGCAACGTCGGCGTCAGCGTGCGCATGACGCAGCTCGTGCTGCCCGGAATGCTCAGCCGCGGTTGGGGCCGCGTGGTGGTCATCTCCTCGGTTTGGGGCCGCGAGTCCGGAGGGGCGCCGGCGTACAACGCCGCGAAGGCGGCTGAGATCAGCTTCACCACTTCGCTGGCGCGCGATGTAGCTTCGAAGGGCGTGACCGTGAACAGCATTGCGCCTGGCTCGATCCTATGGGAGGGAGGCGGCTGGCACCGGCGCCAGCAGGCCGACCCGGACGGCATCGCCGCTTTCGTGCGCGCGGAGATGCCGCTAGGGCGGTTCGGCACAGTGGACGAGGTTGCCCGTACCGTGGCGTTTGTGTGCTCGCAGCAGGCAAGCCTAGTCAACGGTGCGTGCATCTCGGTGGATGGCGGACAGTCACGCTCGAATATCTGATTTGGTCCTTGGCGTCAGGGGTTTCCTTGCGGTGAAACAGGCAATGCTCGCCGTGGCCACCGTCGTGCTCGTCGCCTGCGCGCCCGCAACGAGCCCTACCTCATCTCACAGCCCCATGCCAAGCCCCTCTCCGACCACGGCCGCGGCCGCGGGCAGCATCGGGGCGGCCCAGTACCGCATCGAAGTCCCATCGAGGTGGAACGGAACTCTCTTCCTTTACAGCCACGGCTATGTGGCGCCAGGGCGGAACAACGCGGCAACCGACTCGCCGACCAAAGACATCTCGACGTGGCTGCTCGACAACGGCTACGCGATCGCGGGCTCGTCGTACAGCTCCTCAGGCTGGGCGCTGGAAGATGCGTTCAAGGACCAGATCGCCCTGCTGGACCTTTTCGAGCAGCGTTTCTCGAAGCCGAAGAGGGTGATCGCGTGGGGCGGATCGCTGGGCGGTATCGTCACCGCGGGCCTGGTCCAGCTGTATCCCGATCGGTTTGCCGGGGCGCTTCCGATCTGCGGCGTACTGGCCGGTGGGGTGGCGACCTGGAACACGGGGCTCGACGCCGCCTACGCATTCAAGATCCTGCTCGCGCCCAGCTTGCCGCTGCAGCTGGTCGGCATCACCGACCCCCAGGCGAATATCCAGCTCGCGTCGCAAGCCTTCGACGCCGCATCGGCAACTCCCACGGGCCAGGCACGCATTGCATTGATCGCCGCCCTCGGCGACCTTCCCGGCTGGTTCGACCCAGCCGGCCTTCAGCCCGCGGTCGGCGACTACGCAGCCCAGGCAGCGGCACAAGGGCGCTGGGAGTCGCAAATCGACTTCCCGTTCGAGTTCCAGTACCGGGCCGAGCTCGAGATGAGGGCCGGCGGCAACCCGTCGTGGAACACAGGCGTCGACTATGCCCACCAGCTCGCGATATCGTCGGACAGCGCCGAGGTCAACGCGCTCTATCGCGCCGCCGGGCTCGACCTCGCGGCCGATCTTCGCGCGCTCAACTCCGGCACGCGCATCAACGCCGACCCCAAAGCCGTGGCATATCTCGACCGGTTCATCAGCTTCGACGGCCACCTGCGCGTGCCGGTGTTGACGATGCACACGATCGGTGACGGGCTGGTCGTGCCTCAGCAGGAAACCGCGTACGCCGATGCAGTGAGGGCCGCGGGCAAGCAAGACCTGCTTCGGCAGCTCTTCGTACACCGCGCCGGGCACTGTGCGTTTTCGTCGGCCGAGACGATCGTCGCGATCGAGGCGATGATCGCCAGGCTCGACACCGGTAGCTGGGGCGGACCGGCTCTTGCCCCGGGCTCGCTGAACTCCGCGGCCCTGGCCCTGGGCGACAGCCTCAACAGCGTCGGCGGGTTCTTCAAATCGCCGCCGGCTTTCGAGAACTTCACGCCGGGTCCGTATCCCCGTCCGTTCCCGAAGGGTCCGACCCTGCTCGCCTAGAATCTCGCTTCGTGGTCAAGTTCGTAGGCGTGCTCACGGCCACGCCGCGTGGAGGTGGCGGCACCCTCGTGCCGATCCCTGATGACGTCGCGACCGAGCTGGGCCTCAAGGGCATGCCGAAAATCCAGGCCGTGATCGCGGGCACTCCATATCGGGGCTCGCTGATGCCGATGGGTGACGGCACCTACTGCCTGGGCGTTTTGAAGTCGATCCAGGAGGCCGCCGGGGTCGGATTGGGCGACAGCATCGAGGTCCTGATCGAGCTCGACACCACGCCTAGGACGGTGGAGCCCCCGCCGGATCTCGCGCAGGTTCTGGCCGCGGACCAGAAGGCCGCGGCGGCCTGGGCGAAGCTCTCGTTTACCAATCAAAAGGAAATGGCGCGTTCACTCGAAGAGGCGAAGAGGCCGGACACGCGTGAGCGGCGGTTGAAAGCCGCGGTTGCAAAGCTCCGTTAGGGGCCGAACGGATTCGCTCCCAGTTGGGCCGCGATCAATAGCGATGTCGGGTAGAGGCCCAGGATCACAGAGAACACCCCGCTCAAAGTAATCGCCATCGTGCTGCTGAATGAAGCCCGCAGCGGCTCGGCGCGTGTCGCCGTCGTCCACACCGGGATCAGCACGCGCACGTAGTAGTAGACGGAGACTACGCTCATGAGCACCGCGAGCACGACCAGCCACGTGTACCCGGCGCTCACGCCGGCGGTGAACAGGAACAGCTTGCCGAAGAAGCCCACCGACGGCGGGAAGCCCGCGAGCGAGAGCATGAAGATCGTCATGAGCACGGCCATGGGCAGGTTGCGCCGGTAGAGCCCGCCGAGGTCGGAGAGCCGGTCCCGGTCGCCCTCAGGGCCGGCCAGCAGCGTGACCACCGCAAACGCGCCGAAGTTCATGAACATGTAGACGAAGAGGTAGTACAGGACCGCGGCGAGGCCGGCCTTGCCGCCCGCGATGACCCCGATCAGCACATATCCGGCCTGGGCGATGCCGGAATACGCGAGCAGTCGCTTGAGGCTCGTCTGGGTGATGGCCATCAGGTTGCCGACCACCATGCTCGTGGCCGCAACGAAGGCCAGGAGGGCTTGCCATTCGGGTGCGAGGTGGGGGAGGCCGCCGGCGAAGACGCGCACGATCATCGCGAAAGCCGCGGCCTTGGTCCCGACCGACATGAACGCGGTGACCGGGATCGGCGCGCCCTGGTACACGTCCGGCGTCCACATGTGGAACGGCGCGGCTGAGACCTTAAACGCAAAGCCGACCCCCATGAGCACCACGCCGAGGATCAACAACGGGTTGGAAGCTGACGCGTTAGCCAGCTGGGTGGCGATGTCAGGGATGATCGTCGTGCCCGAGGCGCCGTAGACGAGCGCCATCCCGTACAACACGAACGCGCTGGCAAAGCCGCCGACCAGGAGATATTTCGCCGCCGCCTCCTGGGAGCGGTTGTCGTCGCGGGCGAATCCGCTGGCGATGTATAGGGCGATCGATAGGAGCTCGAGGCCGAGGAAGACGGTGACCAGCGACGTGGCCGACGCCAACACCATCATTCCGATGATGGAGGCGAGGATGAGAATGTGGAACTCGCCCTCGCGCATTCCCCGCTTGACCAGGTACGAGTGCGAGACGGCGACGGTGAGGATGCCGAGGCTGCAGAAGAGGACGTCGAAGAAGAGGGCGAAGTTGTCACCGGTCGCCATCTTCTGGTAGGCGTAGTCGCCCGTCGCGTAGAGCCACCGGTAGACGGCGGTGCCGAGCGAGTACGACAGGCCGGTGACCGCGATCATGGCCACGACGCCGCTCCGGCGCTTCATGGGGATTGCGAGGTCGGCGACGATCGCGAAGAGGAAGAAGCCCGTGAGCGTCGCGATGGGGGAGACCTGGCCGAGGTCGGCCAGCGCCTGCGACCAGCCGTAGGTTGGGATGGTCAGGGTGGCCAGCATCATCGGTAGAGACCTGCCTGAGCGACCGACGTCATCAGCTGGGTCAGCGCGTAGGGATAGAGGCCGATCGCGAACATGAGGATGATCAGCGGCGCCACCAGCGCCAGCTGGCCGGCATAGATGTCCCCTGATGGCCGAGGCCCCGCGGGCTCGCCGTACATTGCGCCCTGGAACATGCGCAGCATGTATATGGGCGCGAGCACCAGTCCGATCGCGCCCACCGCCGCCAGCACCGGTGCTCGCTCCCATGCCCCGAGCAACGTCATGAGCTCGCCCACGAAGCTGTTGAGGCCAGGCAGGCCGAGGGCGGCCAGAACCACGATCGTGAAGACCCCCGCCATCACTGGCATGCGTGGCGCGAGGCCCGCGAGCGCGGAGCGGTCGCGACTGCCCGCACGATCTGCGATCCAGGCGACGAAGAGGAAGAGCGCCGGGATGATGATCCCGTGGTTGACCATCTGCAAGATGGCGCCCTGCTGGCCCTGCACGTTGTACGCGAAGATGCCGAGGACGATGAAGCCCATGTGGCTGACGCTCGAGTAGGCGACCAGCAGCTTCATGTCGCGCTGGGCGATTGCCATCAGCGCGCCCCAGAGAATCGCGGCCACGGCCAGCACCGGGATGACCCACCGCCAGTCCCACCAGTCGACAGGGTTCGGGAACAGCGGTATGAGGATGCGCAGCATCCCGTAGGCCCCCGTCTTGCCCATCACGCCAGCGAAAATCACCAGCATCGGGGTGGGCGCTGCCATGTATGTGTCGGGCAGCCAGCCGTGGAACGGGAAGAGCGGCGTCTTGATCGCGAACGCGAGCGCGAACACGAAGAAGAGGCCGAACTGGATCGTCGCCGACGGCGGGATGGTGGCCAGCTTGGCCAGGTCGAATGTCTGCTGGCCCGTGAACACGTACTCGCCGATGACCCCAACCAGCATCAGCAGCGAGCCCGCGAGCGTGTAGAGCACGAACTTGATCGCGGCCGCTCCCGGCTTCTCGCCCTCGCCAAAGAGCCAGAGCAGGAAATAGGTGGGGATGAGCATCGCCTCCCAGAACACATAGAAGAGGACGAGGTCGACGGCCAGGAACACCCCGGCCATGCCCGCCGACATGGCGAGCAAGAGGGCAATGAAGCGGCTGGCGCCCGGCTTCTCCACCGGCGTGGCCAGCACGGCGATCACGGTGAGGAGCGCGTTGAGGACGACCAGCCAGACGCTGATCCCATCCACACCGAGGTGGTAGAAGATGTGCAGCTGCGGAATCCACGGCACCTGCTCGGTGAACTGATAGCCGTGGAAGTTGGGGGCGAAGGCGAGCGCGACGCCGCCTGAGATCCCGAGCGTGACCAGCGCCACGAGCACGCCCATCCATTTCGCGAATCGCGGCGGCATGAAGGCGATGAGGATCGCCCCGATCAGAGGCACGAGCCAGATCGACGTCAGCGTCATGAGCTCACCCGCGCGAGCACGAGCAGAGCGACCACGACGGCGCCCGCGACGAACACCAGCACGTAGTTGCGGAAGTAGCCGGTCTGGGTGAGGCCGAGGTTGTGCGCGCCGGCCTCGGCCAGCTCGCCGGTGCCCGCCACGGCTCCGTCGATCACAGGCTCCTCGATGTAGCGCAGGCCGACGCGGGCCAGGCCGTCCATGGTGCGGACGAACACCGCGTCGTACAGCTCGTCGAAGTAGTACTTGCGCTCGAGCACGCGCTGCGCCCACGGCACCATCGCGCTCCACGGCTTCCACGCGTGCTGGATGTAGATGCGATAGGCCGCGAGAAAGAGGACGGCGGCCAGGATCATCGTGACGAAGGTCGCGATCACCTCGGAGGCGCCTCCCTCCCAGGCCTGCTTGCCAACTGCAGCTTGCAGGAAGTCGTCGACCAGGTGCGGACCGAAACCCAGCGCGCGGGTCTGGATGAAGCCGCCGATGGTGGCGAGCAGGGCCAGGATGAGGACCGGCACCAGCATGATCGGGGGGGCCTCGTGCGGGTGCTCGACCGGGCGATCCGGCGAAGGCTTGCCGGCGAACGACATCCACCACATCCGCCCGGTGTAGAAGCCGGTGACCAGGGCCGTAATGAAACCGAACGCCCACACCGCGAGCGCGAGCGACGCGTCGGGCTTCGAGAACGCAGCGCCGAGAATCTGCTCCTTCGAGAAGAAACCAACGAAGGGAATCACGCCGACCAGCGACAGCGAGCCGATCAGGAACGACCAGGACGTGCGAGGCAGCTGGCGGAACAAACCGCCGTACTTGCGCATGTCCTGCTCGTCGTTCATCGCGTGGATGATGTTGCCC
>VBHB01000238.1 GCA_005880315.1 Chloroflexota bacterium
CGGGACCGGCAAGCGGTCGCCTGGTTCGTTCGAATTCTCGGACCCTGAAGGCCTGGGCCTGGAGCTCCGGGTCGTTGAGACCCCGGACGCCCCGCTCACCGCGTCGAACCCCGAGATTCCGGCCGAGCTCGCGATCCAGGGATTCGAAGAGGTGCGCGCGTACACCCACGATCCCGAGCAGAGCCGCGCGCTGCTCGAGGTCGCCCTCGGTTTCGAACGGGAGGCCAGCTCGGCATGGCTCGCCCGAGGCTCGAGTCGTGGCGGCCGCTACGTCTACGACCACGCCCCCGCCGCGAGCGGCTATCCCGGCGCCGGGACCGTCCATCACGTGGCGTGGGCGTCGCTCGACGACGAGCAGGTGGCCTGGCGCGGGCGGGTAATCGAGGGCGGCGCACACCCGACGCCGGTGATCGACCGCTTCTGGTTCAAGTCCGTTTATTTCCGCGAGCCGAGCGGCGTGCTGTTCGAGATCGCCACGATGGGCCCGGGCTTCGCCATCGACGAGGACCCCGCGCACCTGGGCGAGCGCCTGGTCCTACCGCCGAAGTTCGAAGACCTCCGCGAGCAGCTCGAGGCGACCCTTACCCCGATCCACGTTCCGGCTGCCGCTACCCGGCGCTAGTACCTACCAGCTGTCGTGCGGGATCGCGTGCAGCTTCGCGCGTTCGGGCATGGCCCGGACATGGGGCTGGTCCTTGAGGACCACGACCGGGATGTGCCGGCATGAGTCGTCTGCCCTCAGCGCCTGGATCAACGGCACGGTGCCGCCGGTCGCGAGATGGACGCAGATGATCTGCGGCAGCGCCTGCTTGGCTCGGCTGAGCGCATCGGCTTGGTTTGTGGCCACGAACACGGTGTAGCCCTCCCGCTCGAGCCGGGTTTGCTGGGCTGCTCGTGAGTCCGGTTCGTCGTCGACCAGCAGCGCGACGCGTACGTCGCTTGTGGGCTTGACGGCGAGCATGGCGTCCCCGCGTTTCATCTGCCGCCTCGATTGCCTGCTGGGCGGCGCCGGAAGCGGCTTCGGTTCTGCCCTGGCCTGGGGGCGAAGGCCGTCGGGAGGTGCGCGGGCTTGTGCTCCTGGTACTGCCAGTTCCCTTCGTCGATGAAGAGCCTGGCGTTGAGCTCGCGGATATCCGGGGCGCCCTGGCGGCTGAGCTTGACCCAGGCCAGCTCATCTTCCGGGGTCACGAAGGTCAGCGCGCGTCCGGCGACGCCCATTCGCGCGGTGCGACCGACACGGTGCGTAAGCCACTGGGCGGAGTCCGGCAGCTCGAAGTTGACCACCAGACCGACGTTGTCGACGTCGATCCCTCGTGCGGCAACGTTGGTGGCGACGAGGACCTGGCTGCGGCCGTCGCGGAACGAGGCCATGGTGCGGTCGCGAATCGCCTGCGAGAGGTTGCCCTGGAGCTCGACAGAGTTGTGGCCGAGCTGCCGCAGGCTGGTGTTGAGCTTCTTGACGCCATGCTTGGTGCGGCCGAAGACGATGGCGGTGCCGCCGTGGCGGCGCAGCACACGGCTGAGCGTCTGCAGCTTGTTCTCGCGTGCGACGCGCAGCAGTCCGTGCTCGAGGTCAGCGTCCTTGTCGCTCGCGACGCGAACCTCGGCGTGGTCGTGCGTGTGCTTCTCGATCATGTTCGCGACCCACGTCGGCATGGTCGCCGAGGCGAGGACGGTCTGCGGCTCGTATGTGAGGCCGAGCAGCTTCTCGATCGCGGGCGCGAAGCCCGCGTCCAGCATCTCGTCCGCCTCGTCGAGCACGAGGTACTCGACGCGCGACATCGACACCTTGCCCTGCGATACCAGGTCGAGGATGCGGCCGGGCGTACCGACCACGACGTCGACGCCCTTCTTCAAGGCCAGGCGCTGGGTGGCGTAACCGACGCCGCCGTAGAGGACGGCCGAGCTGAGGTCGGTCGAAAGCGAGCGGAGCACCTTCTCCACCTGGAGCGCGAGCTCTCGGGTGGGGGTGACGATGAGGGCCTTCGGCCCGGCGCCGCGGCGCGGCAGGCGCTCGACCATCGGGATGAGGAAGGCGAGGGTCTTGCCAGATCCGGTCGGGGCTTCGATGACGACATCCCGGCCCTGGCTTATGAGCGGGATGGCTTGCGCTTGAACGGGCACCGGTTCATTGATGCCGAGGGCGGCCAGAGCCGCCAGGGTATGCGGGCCTACGCCCGCGTCTGCGAATGACTGCAACGCTATCTCCTGATCCTCTCCGGGGTCGTATTTGGCGCGACGATCAGGACACCGTCAGATTGACGGGAGAGAGGACCCGAGCGAGCGGGCCGGCAAAGCCGACGTAGAGAGTCTACCCGTTTAGCGCCAGCGTCATTCTTTTTATGGCGTGTCTTCGGAGTCTGACTCGTCTGTGACAGTGTCCTGGCGCTCGTCGCCGGCGACCAGCGGATCCTCGTCGCTGGCGGAGTATCGGTCGCGAACCTCGGCCCCGCCGGTCTCAGAATCGCCAATTCCCTCGACTGTATCGTCCTCGACCAGCTCGCCTGCCGCCCGGGCCTCGTTCAGCAGCTGCTCGTATGCCGCCCGGGCCTCGTCCCAGGTCCCGTAGTCCCAGAATTCGGTCCCCTCGGGGACCTCCGCGCCTTCCGTCTCGTCGAGACCGTGTTGGAGGATGTAGCCGCCGCTCGTCTCCGGATCCTGGATGAGGGCGATGTAGCGCTCCCCGCTCAGCTCTGCCCGCCGTTCAGCCTGGCCGCTGTTCTCCAGCTCGAGGAGGCGGCTGATGATCTGCTCCTCGCTTCTCTCCTGCATAGGATTGATTCTGTCACGTGACCAAAGACGTCCCCGAGGTTCTT
>VBHB01000239.1 GCA_005880315.1 Chloroflexota bacterium
CGCTGGTCGAGGAGCTCGACCTTGCCCCCGTCGACGCTCGCTCGACGTATGAGCTGCTGGTGACCGCGATCCGGATGGCCGAGGAGCCGCTGAGCCGCCTCGACCGCAAGCTCATCAACGCCTCAGTCAAGGAGATGCGGTACGCGTTCAACGTCTTCTCCAAGTACCGGGACCGCAAGAAGGTGAGCGTCTTCGGCTCGGCGCGCACGCCCGCCGGCGACCCCAACTATGAGCTGGCCAAGGAGCTCGGCAAGCGCATGGCGGAGGCGGGCTGGATGGTCGTGACCGGCGCCGGTCCCGGGATCATGAGCGCGGCCAACGAGGGCGCCGGCCAGGAGAGCTCGTTCGGGGTCAACATCGTGCTTCCGTTCGAGGCCAAGCCCAACCCCTTCATCGCATCCGACCCCAAGCTGATCAACTTCAAATACTTCTTCACGCGAAAGCTCATGTTCATGAAGGAGGCGGAGGCGTTCGTCCTCTTCCCTGGGGGCTTCGGCACTCTCGACGAGCTGTTCGAGCTGCTCACTTTGAGCCAGACCGGCAAGAGCGACCTGCACCCGATCGTGATGATCGAGGCGAACACGGGCTACTGGCCGGCGATCGACCAGACCCTGAAGGACGTCCTCCAGACGCACCGATATATAGATCGCGAGGACGTCGGGCTCTATTACCTGACCGAATCGGTCGACGACGCGGTCGCCCACATCCAGCGGTTCTACCGCGTCTACCACTCGCAGCGCTACGTCGACGGCAAGCTGATCCTCCGCCTCAATGTCGACATCCCGGACGAGAAGGTCGGCGCACTGAGCCAGGAGTTTATCGACAGCCTGCGAGGGCCGATCCAACGCGTGGGCACCTCCAGCAGTGAGCGGCAGGATGGGGACGTGCCCGATCTCCCACGCCTCAAGCTCGATTTCGACCGCAGCCATTTCGGCCGGCTGCGGCAGCTGATCGACCGGCTCAACGAATAGTTGGCGGCCTCCGGCCGGCTAGCGAATCACAACGACCCCTTGATCACCGCTACTCCCACTGTTGCAATTTGTGAGCCCGATGTGGTATATAATTAAGCTTGAGCTCTCCCTACGACCGGCTGAAGGATGGGCAGCGCTGGATGTGGTCGCTCGGCGATTACGCCCGGCTCGCGGAAGTTCTCGAACCACACGCTGAAGCGCTGGCCGGCGCCTGCGACATCCGACCGGGCATGAAGGTGCTCGACGTGGCGGCAGGAAACGGCAACTTCGCCCTCGCCGCCGCTCGTCGTGGCGCCGCCGTCACCGCCACCGACCTCACCCCGCAGATGGTCGAGCTCGGTCGCAAGCGTTCGGCAAAGGCAGGAGCGACCATCACGTGGAGCGAAGCCGACGCCGAGGAGCTGCCTTTCGATGATGGCGCGTTCGACGTCGTGGCTTCGGTGTTCGGCGCGATGTTCGCGCCGCGTCCACAGCTGGTGGCGGCCGAGATGTTTCGAGTCATCACGCCGGGTGGCCTGGTCGCGATGGCCAATTACAGTCCGGGCGGGTTCCTCGGCCGGCTTTCGGAGCTCATCGCGTCGTTTTCCGCGCATCCCGCGTTCGAGCTGCCATCGCCTTTCGCGTGGGGCGATGAAGGCGAGCTGCGCCGGCGCTTCGCCGAGTTCGCCTCGTCGATCGACGTCACACACCGCACCCTGTTCTTTGAATCCGAGTCGCCAGAAGTGTTTCTCGATTTCTGGGAGAAGACGAATGCTCCGCAGGCGGCATTGAGAGCCATGCAGCCGCCAGAGACGTATGCGAAGGTCCTGGCTGCGGAGAGGCAACTGGTCGATGAGCTGAACGAATCGCGCGACCGCCGCGTGCGGTTGAGCTCGCCCTACATCCTCGTGCTCGCCCGCAAGCCGTAATCTGCGCTGCCTTGAAAAACGGAGAGAGGTCCGCGCGCCAGTTATTACGCCATCCTCGCCACCAAACCGAGGTTCCTCTTCTTCCGCCTCCGACCCGCTTAGCCGGTGATGCGGTCGATCTCCGTGAGCTCGTCCGGAGTGAAGGACAGATTGTCGAGCGCGCCGAGGTTCTCCTCCAGCTGGCTCACGCTGCTGACGCCGACGATCGCCGACGTGACGCGCTTGTCGCGCAGCACCCAAGCGAGCGCCATCTGCGAGAGCTTCTGGCCGCGGCGCTCGGCGATGGCGTGCAGGGCGCGCGCCCGCTCGAGGTTCTGGGTCACGGTGTCGGGGTTGAGAGACAAGCCCTGCGTAGCACGAGAGCCTGCCGGCACGCCCTGCAGGTAGCGGTCGGTGAGCATGCCTTGCGCAAGCGGCGAAAAGGCGATACACCCAACACCCAACTCCGCGAGCGCGTCCAGCAGCTGCGGCTCGACCCAGCGGTTGAACATCGAATAGACGGGCTGGTGGATGAGCAGGCGGATGCCCATTCTCTCGAGGATCGCGGCGGCCTCCCGCGTCCGGTCTGGCTGGTATTGCGAGATGCCGACATACAGGGCCTTGCCCTGGTGCACCGCGGTGGCGAGCGCGCCCATCGTCTCCTCGAGCGGAGTCTCGGGATCGGTCCGGTGGTGATAGAAGATGTCGACGTAGTCGATGCCCATGCGGGCCAAGCTTTGATCAAGGCTCGCGAGCAGATACTTGCGAGAGCCCCAGTCGCCATAGGGCCCGGGCCACATGTCCCAGCCCGCCTTGGTCGAGATCACCAGCTCGTCGCGATGACCGGCGAGGTCGGTGCGGAGCATCTTTCCGAAGTTGGTCTCGGCCGACCCGTAGGGCGGGCCGTAGTTGTTGGCGAGGTCGAAATGGGTGACGCCGAGCTCGAACGCGCGGCGGATGATGGCCCGATTCTCGTCTGATGGGGACTCGCCGCCAAAACGCTGCCAGAGGCCGACCGAGATGACCGGCAACAGGAGGCCGCTGCGCCCGCTGCGCCTGTAGATCATCCGGGCCAGCGTAGCCTATGAC
>VBHB01000089.1 GCA_005880315.1 Chloroflexota bacterium
GGGCCTGGCAGGAGGCGGTAAGGGCAAAGGCAGCGCCATCGCTACAGCTCCGCCGGCGGGAGCGTTGCGGATGCCACCCAGCGCCTGCCATCCCAGTAATCAGCCAAATCGGCGCCCGGTACCTGCGCAGCAACCGGATAGCCCTGCCTGCTGAGCACGAGTGTGCCTGCAAACAGGTCGTGGAGCGCCTGCTTGCGCGGCGTGAAAGCGGCGAGCAGCCAACCCACCCCAAGGGTCCAGGTGGACAGCAGTTTCAACCAGTAGCGCGCGGAGGCGCGCCAGAACGCGATGGGGTCGCCGTACCGGTCGGTGACGTAAATCCCGACGGCGTACTTGCCGACGGTCCCCTGCATCGGTGAGCTCTCGAAGAGCGCGAAATAGGCCCACGACAAGGCCGCCGTCACGAGAGCGAAGTTGACCAATCCATAGAGGATGTCCACGACACCGAACACGCGAGGGCTCATCATCACGACGCCGACCGCGAGGACGCCCTCGACGATATAGATGAGCGTGAGGTCGATGAGATGCGCGGCAAGACGCAGCCAGAAACCCGCGTAATGGTGCTGGTCCGGAATGGCTCGACTCATCTGGCTTCGTTCACCGCTGAACGCCGATGAGGTCTCGAGTAACAGGGCACGCGGTAACAACGCGCTCCGCGCGCCTTCATCCCTTCGGATGCGACAGCACTTGCCGGCGTGCGATCACCTCCCACCACAGGTACCTAGGTCGGGCTCACGTTAGTAGCGGCCACCCCCCTCCACAAGGGGGACTTTTGTCACCATGAGCTCGAAGGGTCATCCGGTTCGCCAGCATCGTGCGAGCATGAACAGCATTGGGACTAAAAACCCATTGAGCGCACACCCGACGACGATTAGGGTCGGCAAAGACCGCACGTACTAACCTGCCGACCAATCACGCGCCGCGAAGCACAGACGCTTCGCGCGACGCAGAGAGGAAGGGGGGCTACCTTGCCGGAGGTGGCTCCCCTTCCCCCACCGGACGGTCTCGCGCAAATCAGACGGTCAGCAACCCAAGCCGCATGGCTTTCATGACGGCCTCGGTCCGGTTACCGGCACGGAGCTTATGGAAGATCCTGCTGAGGTGATTGCGCACTGTCTTCTGACTGATCCCCAGCACCTTTCCGATCTGCTTGTTGGATTGGCCCGCCGCGACGGATGACAGGACGCTCAACTCCCGCTTCGATATTTCCGGGCGGCGCTGCGGAGCACTCTCGTCGTTCGCGGGATATAGAGCCAGGATCCGAGAAACGACCCCACCGGAAATTACGTCGTTTCCCAAATCGCGGGCAGCGCCGTTGTTCTGCATCGCCCGCATGGTGTCGAGATCGAAGTCGGCCGCGAGGACGACGACCTTGAACCTGGACATAGGAGAGCTGCTTCCATTGTTCTCAGCGCCAGCCAAACCTGGGACCTGCACATCCATCAGAACGATGTCCGGCATGAGCTGGAGAGTCCGCTCTACCGTGTTGAGGCCGTCGTCCGTCGGGTTGACCACTCTCAACTGAGCATCGGCTGCCATCAGCCGGGCCAAACCGGCACGGAAAAGTGCCTGGTCGTCCGTGATCAGAACTCTGGGGCGATCGGTGACAGCGCCCACCGGCGGGTTCGCCAGCGACAGGGCCAGGTCCACCCGCGCTGAGGTCGGCGCCGGCCCTTTCAGGCGGGCGTGGTTTTTCTCCAGCCCAATAGGCTTGGAAAACTCAAGCGCCAAATCCCTTCCCTTCCCTTCAAACCGCGGGGATGCCTTAACGGAGGCTGAAATCCCCTCGCGGAAACCCAACTATGGTCGCCTTGCTGCCAGACGTCAAGCACCGCCTTTACCCACCGCAAAGCGGACCCCTCCCCATTGGGACAAAAGTCCTATAGGAAAGTCGTTGGCCTGGTCGCGGACGTCGGATTCAGCCCAGCGCGGCGACGATGTTCGAGAACACGTTTTGGATCTGGTTGCCCATCGTCAGCAAGATGACTATGACCACGATCGATACCAGTACCAGGATCAGCGCGTACTCGACCATTCCCTGGCCGCGTTGGGTCCGCGAAGCAAAGCCGGCAGGATTTGACATCACTCGAAACCACCTCGTGAACAACGTGGCCGGCAACCTTTCCCTCGCGATCAAGCGCCCCGAGCAGCTGAGGCTCGAGCCCTCTGCCCTTTGGCGTTAGCTCTCACGAACAAGGCGAAGACGTAGAGCCAGAAGGCCGCAACCGCGAGCGCAAGCGCGAGCGGTAACCACCAATCCTCATCCCTGTCAGGTGTTGGCTGAGGCAAAGCCTCGGTTGGAACAACCGAGCTCGCCGACGTCTTGACAGCCACGTCATTCCCCCCGCCGCCGACCGTATCGGCACCAGCTGTTGCGTCCCGGCCATGGGTGGCGGATGGGGGCGACGACGGAGGTTGTGCCGGATGCGGCGCAGGTACTTGTGGCGGCGGACTGTGATGCTGCTTGTACCAGCCGTAGTGATGGCCGTGGTTGTCGGGATCTGCGTCGGCATGCACGCTCAAAGTTGATAGAGGGAACAGTGCCAGCGATGCGACCAATGCCAGAGCAGTTCTGCTCACGGCCAGACGAACACGTTTCACCCTCTTCCTCAGCGCCAACCCTAAACGCAGTGCCTGGCAGTCGCATTGGGCCAAAGGTCCCAACGCGTCAGGTTCATGGCCAACGTGAACTGACTGTCGACTGTCTTAGGTCACGCTGGAGGCGGCCCAGATGTTGATCCCGCTCTCGGTCGCGTAGCGGTCGATCTCCTCGAGCTCGCCAGGCGAAAACTCGAGCTTGTCCAGGGCGGCGACGTTCTGCTCGAGCTGCGCAACGCTGCTCGCTCCGACCAGCGCCGAGGTCACCACTGGGCCGCGCAGCGCCCAGGCCACCGCCATCTGGGCCAGCGATTGGCCGCGCCGCTTCGCGATCTCGTTGAGGGCGCGAATCTTGGCGAGGTTCTCTTCGGTGAGCATGTCCGGCGACATGGGACTGGCATGGCTGGCGCGCGAGCCTTCGGGAATGCCTTTGAGGTACTTGTCGGTGAGCAGTCCCTGCGCGAGCGGGGAGAAGACGATGCAGCCGACGCCTTCATCCTTCAGCGTCTCAAGCAGGTCCGGCTCGATCCATCGGTTGAGCATCGAGTACGACGGCTGATGGATGAGCAGTGGCGTACCCATGCGCCGCAGGATGTCCACTGCCTCGTGTGTACGCCCGGACGAATACGACGAGATGCCGGCGTACAGCGCTTTGCCCTGGCGCACCGCGGTGTCCAGCGCCCCCATCGTCTCTTCGAGGGGAGTGTCGGGGTCGAAGCGGTGTGAGTAGAAGATGTCGACGTAGTCCAGGCCCATGCGCTTCAGGCTCTGGTCGAGGCTCGCCAGCACGTACTTGCGCGAGCCCCACTCCCCATAAGGGCCGGCCCACATCAAGTAACCGGCCTTGGTCGAGATGACGAGCTCGTCGCGATGACCGGCAAGGTCGGTCGCCAGGATCCGGCCGAAGTTCTCCTCCGCCGAGCCGGGCGGCGGGCCGTAGTTGTTGGCGAGGTCGAAATGCGTGATCCCGAAGTCGAACGCCCGCTGAACGATCGCCCGCTGAACGGCGACTGGGCCCTCGCCGCCGAAGTTCTGCCACAGGCCGAGCGAGACGGCGGGCAGCTTCAGCCCACTGCGACCGCAGCGTCGGTACTGCATGCGCGCATATCGGTCGCTCATTCGCCTACCCAGACGACCAGAAGGAGCTCCGCTGAGATCGTTCCATGATCGAACTTGATTTTCCGTGATATAGGTGACGCATGAATCGATTCTTCGACGACCTGGGTGAGCGTTGGGTCGCCGCGGCGGGCCGTCGGTCGGCCCAGATCGAGCCGCCTACTCTCGACGCCGAGCTGGCGCTGGAGCTGCTGGAGCTGGCTCGCGTGGCGGCCCGCACCCAGGAACGGCGCTTTGCCCCGCTGGCTTGTTACATGGCGGGAGTCGCGGCAGAGCGCCTGCGCGCGGCAAAGGGCGGCGTCGATGACGCGGCGGTAGCAGCCTTGATCCTCGAGGTGAGGCAAGAGCTCGAGACGGAGTATCCGCTGCCTACCGAACGCTGATCACCGGCAGCTGCCGGAAGCTCTGCACCGACACCCGCGCCGCGATGGCCGAGGCGACGTCGCGGAACGCTTTCGCGCCGGCCGAGTCCGGGCGGGACACCACGACCGGCGCACCGGCGTCGGCCTCTTCGCGGATCACCTTCTCGAGAGGAATGCCACCGAGGTAAGGGACGCCCAGACGCCGCGCCGCCCGCTCCGCACCGCCGTGATCGAAGATGAAATGCTCCTCGGCGCACTTGCCACAGACGAACCAGCTCATGTTCTCCACCAAACCCAGAGGCGCCACGTTGAGCCCTCGAAACATCTGGAGTGCCTTGATCGCAATGTTGAGCGCAGAGGCCTGGGGAGTGCACACGATGGCGACGCCGGTAAGGGGCACGGCCTGGGCCAACGTCAGCGAGGCGTCGCCGGTGCCAGGCGGCAGATCGATGACGAGATAGTCGAGCTCGCCCCAGCGAACGTCGCTGAGCATCTGCTCGATCGCCCGCGAAACCATCGGCCCTCGCCATACCATCGCCTTGTCGGCGCCGGCCAGGAATCCGATCGACATGAGCCTGACTCCGAAAGCCTCGAGGGGTACGAGCTTGGAGTCCACGACCTTGGGCTCGGCCTGGACGCCCATCATGCCGGGGATCGACGGGCCGTAAATGTCCGCGTCGAGCAGTCCGACCCTGGCCCCGCTCGCGCCGAGGGCGCAAGCGAGGTTGATCGCCACTGTGGACTTGCCGACGCCTCCCTTTCCGGACGCGACCGCGATCACCTGCTTGACGCCGGGCAGCATCTGGTCGGGCCGCCGGCCGTTGAAGGCCGAGCGCACGTTGGCCGTCATTTTCAAATCGACCGCGGTCACGCCGGGAAGATCGCCGACCAGCTTCTTGGCCATGGCCTGGAAGCGGTCGCGAACCGGGCAGGCGGGCGTCGTCAACTCGAACGTGAAGCTGACCCTTCCGTCGCCGCCGATGTCGAGATCCTTGATCATGCCGAGGCTCACGACATCGCGACCGAGGTCGGGATCCTGGATCGCGGCCAATACGCCCAGGACCTCATCGGACGTTGGCAGCCGGGGTCCCCACGAGCTCAAGACGAAGTCTCCGACATCGTGGGGTAACTGCTACTGGGCACTGAAGATCACCGCCGCCCGCAGGGCGAGCACACCGAGCAGCACGAGGAGGGACACGATCAGGGTATCCGTCCCAGCGCGGGCGATGACGGCCGAGCTCCCGGCGGGCCGGACTCGCATATGCCCCCTCCCCGCCACCAGTGACGACCCGATGCCGACCAGTGCGAGCAGCCACAACGGGAGCAGAGGCAGCGTCCTCCCTGCCGTTCCAGCCGCGGCTACGGTGATGAAGAATGCGACCAACAGGACGAGCTCAAGGATCGAGAAATACGCGTCCGCCTCGTGGAGGCGGCCAAGGCTGAAGGCGGCCTCGGGACGATACCGAGTGAGGAGGCCGATCAAGGCCGCCGAGCCGCTGAGACCCGACGCCAGGAACAATCCACCGAGCATCCACGTGTCGCTCCAGACGGGTTGATTGCTCACGCTGAGCAGCACGCCGGTATATGACGCGATGAACAGGCCGAAGATCGCACCCACGAGGTTGAAGGCGCGCCCGATGATTGCTCCCAGCAGCCCTTCGGAGCGACCGCCGCGGTCCCTCGCCCAGGTGTCCAACGCTGAGATCCCGACGAAGAATCCGAAAAGCAGCAGCGCCCAGACTCCGACTGACATCGGCGACCCAGATTTGAAGTTGAGCCCAGTGTCGCCAGGGGTTACGTCCACGAGCATGTGCCAGAACCTGGCCCAGCTGACGCCGAGGTCCGCGGTTAGCAGGATCGGACAGATCGCGGTGGCGACCAGGCTGATGTAGAAACCGAGCCGGGCGGCGGGCTCGTCGCGCACATCTCCGGCCAGGCGGAGAAGCGTTGACACCACGTAGGAGCCTCCCGCCAGGCCGGCGAAGAAGAAGTAGAAGAGGATGTACCAGGTCCACTGCGGCGATCGGACGAAGTGTTCCGCGGCGAGGTGCATCAGGACTCTCCTCGGCGCCTGAAGGCGACGATTCCCGCCACCACACCGACCACCGCAGTCACGAACGCGGCGAGGTAGCCGCCGACGTCGTTGCGAGAAGGCAGCCCGGCGTTGGCCGCGTTCGGAAGCCCGTACGTCTCAGGCTTGTCCATGAGCAGGAAGAAGGCGTTGAGCCCTCCGTAGACCGTGTCGTCGCGGCCGTAGAGCTGCGCCTGCGTCGAGCCTTGCGAGTGCAGGGCCGCAAGGCGGACGTCGGCTTTCTTCTGGAGGTCGGCAAGCGGACCGAACTGAATCGATTGGGTTGGGCAAGCTTTGGCGCACGCAGGTTCAAGCCCGCCTTGCAGGCGGTCGTAGCAGAGCGTGCATTTGTGCGCGGTCCCGGTGGTTTCATTCATGGCGATCACGCTGTACGGACACGCGGCAACGCAGTTGCGGCAGCCATTGCAGACGTCCTGCTGGATGAAAACCGTGTCGAACTCGGTGCGGATGATCGCGCCGGTGGGACAGACTTCCATGCAGCTGGCGTGCTTGCAGTGCTTGCAGACGTCGGACATCATCAGCCAGGCCGTGCCGTTGCCGGCATCGACGGTCTGCTCGGGCACGTTGTCGATGAACTTCACATGGCGCCAGTTCTGCGCGTCGAGCTGGCCGGTGTTGTCGTAGCTGTCGGCGAGGAACTTCGGACTGTTGCCCTGGAGCTGGTTCCACTCTTTGCAGGCGACCTCGCACGCCTTGCAGCCGATGCAAATGCTCGTGTCGGTGAAGAAGCCATACGACTCGCCGGGCTTGATAGTTGTTGCCACCAGCTAAAAGCCCATGAGGTTCGGGGTGATCTTGGAGAAGCCCTTTTCCCTCGCATACAGGTCGAGCGGGAGGGCTGCGAGCTCGTCGACGATCGGGATGGCGGCAGGGTCGGCCAGGAGATCGATGTTGAGCAGGTAGTGGCGGCAGGTCTCGCACGCTTCGATGCGGACGTGCGGAAAGACAGCCTTGTTGTCTTTGCGATGATCGCCCAGTCTTCCTTCGAGCCCGCGGACCAGGCTGCCGCGCTCACCGGAGGCATTGCCTTCCTCGTTGAAGATCGGAAGGCGTGAGCTCGAGTCCTCACCGCACCCGGGACACGTCATCCGGGCATAGCCCCACGTGGCATGGCAGCGCGCGCACCCCAAAAAACGGCCGCCGGCCGCCAGGTCTTCGCTCGCGACCGCGAAGTAGCTGAGCTGCGGCAAACCTCCGCAAGAGGGGCAATGCCGCTCGTCGCGTACCCCGGTGCAGGTCGCCGCCACCTCCGCGCCCAATGCTTCGAGCACCGGGCTCAGCGACGCCCGCGCCACGTAGCGGTCGAGCGCGCCCTGCTCCTCACCCCCGATCCAAGCGGCGATGAGCTCGCGCGGATCGGTGCTGTTCAGGCGATCGGCCACGCCCTCGCGCAGCTTTAGCGGCCCTGCCGCGACGGTCATATCCACCACCGCCGGCACCACGTTCTCGGCCACATAGGCGATCAGGTCGAGAGCCCCGGGCCGGGCCGATTGCGCCTCCGCGTACGCCTGTTCCTGGACCCCCAGGAGTGCGCCGTAGAAGTCCAGCACCTCACCCGCGAAGAGATACCGGGCCCGGAGGTCTCGGGTACGGGCACGCCTGTCTGTATATGGCCCGGTCGCGACGGCTGTCTGCGCCATCACATCTTCTCCACGTTGACCAGGAAGGCTTTGAACTCAGGCGTGCGTGCGTTCGCATCGCCGACGAAAGGGGTGAGCGCGTTGGCCAGCCAATACCGGCCGTGGCTCGGGTCGGCGTCGGCGGCAATGCCGACGTAGCCCCAGTGGATCGGAATTCCGATCTGGTACACCTTCTGCCCGGCCACGGTCATCGGCCCCAGCCGTTTGGTGACGACGGCGAGCACCTCAAGCTTGCCGCGCTTCGACGAGACCCGAACCTTGTCACCCGTCTTGATGCCCTTGGTCTGACCGAGCTCCCATGGAATCTCCACGAACGGTTCCGGCTGCAGCTGGACGAGGTGCGGAACGTGCTGCGTCACGTAATGCTCATGCTCGGTGAGCCGGTAGCTGGTGGCGATGTAGGGGAACTCCTGTGGGGTTCCGAATCGGTTGGAGCGGCCGGCCGCCTGGTCGTAAAGGAACGCGACCGGCGACGCAGAGTTGGTTGCGTGTAGCGGGTTCGCGACCGGTGACTCGACTGGCTCGTAGTGCTCGGGGAAGGGGCCGTCGACCATGCCGTTGCTGAACAGCCGCCCGACGCCCTCGCCGTTCATGATGAACGGCAGCCAAGCCTTCGGATCGTGGGGGTCCATGGTCACCGGGTAGTCCGGCACGTCGCCCACCCACCTGGTCCCGTTCCAGCTGATCCCCGGCCGCGCGGGATCCCAGGGCTTGCCGTCGAGGTCGGCGGAGGCGCGGTTGTACATCACCCGGCGGTTGAGCGGCCAGCTCCATGCCCAGTTCGAATAGAAGCCCATCCCGGTGGGGTCGTTCGCCTTCGGATCCTGGATGCCGTTGCGCCGCTTCATGAGGTTGCCTGTGTCTAGGTAACTGCCGGTGTAGATCCAGTCGCCGGCGGTTGTGGTGCCGTCGTCCTTCAAGTTGGCGAACGAAGTCATCTGCTTACCGGAGGACAGATCCTTACCGTTGATCTCCTTGGCGATCTCGTCCAGCTCAGGCTTCAGCGGATCTTTGTAATCGAACGTCACGGCCATGACCGGGTCGGGGAACTTGCCTCCTTGCTGCTTGTACTGGTCCTTCACGCGGTTGAAGAGGTCGCTCAGGACCCAGTGGTCATGGCGCGCCTGGCCCTGCGGCGGGATGACCTGATCCTTCCACTGCGACCAGCGACCACTGTTGACGAACGAGCCGTCTTTCTCGATCCAGTGGGTGGTCGGGAGCATGAACACCTCTGTCTTGACCTGGCTCGAGTCGACGCCAGGGGCGCGCCAGAACTCAGAGCTCGTGGTCGGCAGCGGGTCCATGACCACCAGCCATTTGAGGTTCGCCAGCGCCTGCTGAACCTGGTTGGCGTCCGGACCGATGCTGGCGGCCGTCATGCCGGACAGGATTACGCCCTCCATCTTGCCCTTCAGCGCCTGGTCGTAGATCGACATCCAAGACGAGTTCTGGCCAGGCTTGGGCACGTAGTCGAATGCGAACTCATTGGCTTTGGTGGCGGCATCGCCGTACCAGGCCTTGAGGGTGCTGACCATGAACTTGCGGTAGTTGGTCCCGAAAAAGTTCCACGAGTTCGGATCCGACTTCTTGGGCGCGCTCTGGGCCACATAGTCGTCAAGGTTCTTCTGGCCAGGCGCTGGGATCTTCAGATAGCCAGGGAGGATCTCCCACGAGATTGCGTGGTCGGTGTTGCCCTGGATGTTGGCATGGCCGCGCTCGGCATTCATGCCCCCACCCGGCCGGCCCATGTTGCCAAGTAACAGCTGCAGCACCGCCCCCGATCGGATCAGCTGCCCGCCCGTCGTGTGGTGGGTCAGGCCGACCGCGTAGACGATGGTCATCACCTTGTCGGGCTTGCCCATCTGGCCGACCAGCTCGGCGACCTTGTTGAACTCGTCGACGGGAATTCCCGTGATGCTCGACACCACATCCGGCGTGTAGCGCGAGTAATGCGTCTTCATCAGCTGGAAGACCGACCTCGGGTCCTGCAGGGTCATGTCGCGCTTGGCGAAACCGTCGGCCCCGACTTCATAGCTCCAGCTGCTGATGTCATATGAGCGCTTGGCTGGGTTATAGCCCGAGAAAAGCCCGTCCGTGAAACCGAATCCCTGCTTGACGATGAAGGACGCGTTCGTGTAATTGCGAACGTATACGTCGTGGAAGAGGTTGTTCTGCAGGACGTGGTTGATGAGCCCGCCGAAGTACGCCACGTCCGTGCCCGTGCGGATGCGGAGGTACATGTCAGCGACCGCGGAGGTGCGCGTGAAGCGAGGATCCGCGTGGATGATCTTGGCGCCGCGATCCAGCTTGGCGCGCATGAACCACTGGAACCCGACCGGGTGCGCCTCAGCGGGGTTGGCTCCATTGATGAGGATGAGGTCGGCGTTCTTGATGTCGCGCCAGTGGTTTGTCATCGCTCCCCTTCCGAATGTGGCGGCCAAACTGACCACCGTGGGGCCGTGTCAAACCCTGGCCTGCTGCTCGAGGTGTACCAGTCCCAGGCCCCGCATCAGCTTGGTGGCGAAATAGCCCTCCTCCGAGCTGAATGCGGCGCCTCCCGCGAAGGCGATGCCTTCGGTGCGGTTGACCACATTGCCGTTTCCGTCCGTCGCCACGAAAGTCGCGTCCCGCGACGCCTTGATGTTCTGGGCGATCTTGCCGAGCGCGAAGTCCCACGACACGCTCTTCCAGCTCCTCGCGCCCGCAGCACGGTACTGAGGCGAGTCGACCCTTCGGGGCGATGTCGCGAGCTGCATCGCGGTGGCGCCCTTCGGGCACAGGCGGCCTTCGTTGACAGGGCTGTCGGGATCGCCCTCGATCTGAAGGAGCTGCACGCTGCCGTCGCTGTTCTGGCGCGTGTACGCGACCAGTGAGCAGCCGACCGCGCAGTATGGGCAGACCGAGTGAGACTCCTTGGCCCCGGCGATGCGAAGGTTCTGCTTGACCTTGGTCGACTCGGCAAGGGCGATCTCGAAGCCGAGACCGGTCGCGACAACAGCGCCGGCGCCGGCCAGCCCGACTTTCAAAACGTCGCGACGTGTGACTCCAGGCAACGCAGCCAGCTCCCCTATCACACCCGCCGGAGTGGCTTGACGCTAGCTCAGGCCCGAATTCGTGTCAAGTTCTCAACCGGTTGACATCAACAGGTCGGAGCGGTCATCGGGCTGGGAGTTTCGCAGCAGATCGACAAGGCGATCTCCCCACGGCACGATCACACCGCTCGCTCCCGCCACCTCATAGGCGTTGAGAGTGCTCGTCCACGCCTCACGATCGGGCGGCATGGCGATCGAGGCCCATACCTCTATATGTGTGGGGGCGGCATCGCTGATCTGATCGGCCGATTCAACGGCCACGATGACGCCGTCAGAAGCCTTATCCGGCGATCCGAAGCTGAGGATCTTCGATGCGGCCGCGTGAAGGGCTACAACGTGCTTGCTCGCATCGCCCCCCTTCGGCAGCCCGACCACGGTCCGGCCGCGGCTCAGCAGCTGTAGTGCGGCGACGGAGACGGCGAGCCGCGATGGAGGCCACGCACGAAGTGAGGTGAGCCGGCAACCCAACCTGACGCGGTGGGTCAACGCCGCCATCGCACCGAGCAAGATCCAGGGGTCGAGCGTGGAGTCGTCAACCCAGATCGTGTCGGCGCCTGCGGACTCCAGCGCGGTGACGTCCGCCAGATACTCCCCCACATCGGCGACCGCCACGGGGAGGCGGACCGCGACCTTGAGCACGGGCTCAAGGCTACTTCACATGGGGTCACAGCCCGAGATATGCCTTTCGGACGCCAGGGTCGTTCTTGACTTCTCCAGCCGGTCCGCTCAAGGCGACCTTTCCGTTCTGAAGGACGTAGGCGCGGTCCGCCGCATCGAGCGCGACGAGCACATCCTGTTCGACCAGGATCAAGGCGGTGCCCTCGCGGTTGATCTCTCGCACGACCTCGATCAGGTGGTCGACGACTTTGGGTGCGAGGCCCAGCGACAGCTCGTCGATCATCAATAGCTTCGGCCTGGCCATCATCCCGCGCCCGATGGCGACCATCTGCTGCTCGCCACCAGACAGCGTGCCGGCCTCGCGAGGCAGCTTGTCCTTGAGCGCGGGAAAGTGGTCGAGGACGCGGGTCATGTCGTCGCGGATCTCGCGGTCGCGCCGCAGGTAAGCGCCGAGCAGCAGGTTCTTCTCGACCGACATCGTCCCGAACAATCGACGGCCCTGCGGGACGTGCGCCACGCCTTTGCGAACCAGGCTCTCAGCACGCTCGTTGGTCACGTCTGCTCCGGCCAGCGAGATCTTCCCGCCCGCGGCAGGGACCAGTCCGCTGAGCACGCCGAGGAGGGTCGACTTGCCCGCGCCGTTGGCGCCGACCAGGGCCACGAGCGCCGCCGGTTCGACTTCGAGGTCGATCCCGAACAGCACCGGGCCGGCGTCAAAGCCCGCCGTCAGCCCGCGAACTTTGAGCAGCGGCTCAGGACTTGAGGCGTTTTGCATACCGCTCGCCCAGGTAAGCCTGGATAACCCGCTCGTCACGCAGAACGACGTCCGGCTCGCCCTCGGCCAGGACCTGGCCGAAATCGAGGACGATCGCCCTGCGGCAGACGCCGATGATCACACGCATGACGTGCTCGATCAGCAGCACGGTGACGCCGGTCGCGTGCACCTTGCGGATCATGTCGAGCGCTTGGTCGATCTCGACGTTGTTGAGCCCGGCCATCACCTCATCGAGCAGCAGCAGGTGCGGCTTGGTGGCCACGGCGCGCGCAACCTCGAGGCGCTTGCGGTCTGGGATCGTGAGCGTCGACACCGGATGGCCGGCCTTGGCCGCGAGCCCGACCAGCTCGAGCACCTCGTCCGCGATCTCGAACGCCTCCTTAGGCTTGCGACGGGCCTCGGCGCTGCCGAACAGGGCACCGATGGCGGCGTTCTCGCGCACGGTCATGGACCCAAATGGCCGGACGATCTGGAACGTGCGGCCGATGCCGAGCCTGGCGACGCGATGGGGCGCCATGCCCGAGATCGAGGCTCCATCCCAGCGGATGTCGCCGCCGTCCAGCCGGTACAGGCCGCTGATGCAGTTGAGCAGGGTGGTCTTGCCCGCGCCATTGGGGCCGATGATGCCGACGATGTCGCCCTTGGCGACCTCGAATGTGACGCCGTCGACGGCAGCGACGCCACCGAATCGCTTGGTGACCTGCCGCAGCTCCAGCTGTGGCTTTGTCTCCGCACTCACAGCGACGTCTCTCGAAGCGACCGGCGGAGGTAGGCGAGGCTCAGGCGCGTGCGGCCGCCGAAGAAGTCGATCACCCCTCGAGGTACGAAGATGACGACCACGACCAGGAGCACGCCGAGGATGACCTGCGCGACGATCGGGCGCGCGGCATCGGAGACGAACGGGATGTCCGCCGATATCGGCAGGCTGCCGCCTAGGAACTGGATCAGAAGCTGCAGCAGCACGGCGCCCGCCGCCGGGCCGAAAACCGTGCCCGTGCCACCGAGCAGCGCCATCAGGATCATCTGGACGTTGTATTCGATGGGAAACGCGTTGTCCTGGTTGATGAACACGTTCCACTGCGAGAAGATCCCGCCCGCCATCCCGGTGAGCGCGGCGGCGAGCGCGAAGGCGGCAACCTTGTAGGCGGTGGTGTTGACCCCGAGGACCGCGGCGGCTTCCTCATTCTCGCGAATCGCGATCAACCCGTAGCCGAAACGGCTGCGCAGCACCCACCAGGTGACGGCGATGGAGATCCCCGCCGCGAGCACCATCAGATAAAAGAAGAAGAGCCCCCGGTTGTCGATCGAATAGATGGGCAGGAACAACCCGCTCGCGCCACCGAAGATCGGCTGCCCGTGATATTCGACGTTCTGGACCAGCTCGCCCACGGCCACGCCCACCCCGAGGCTCGCGACTGCGAAGTAATGTCCGCGCAACCTGAGCAAAGGCAGCCCGATGAGGGTGGCGAAGGCCGTGGCAATGATCGGCGCGACGGGCAGCGCGACCAGAAACGGCCACCTTGCCTTGGCGATGAGCATGCCGGTCGTGTACGCGCCGATGCCGAAGAAGGCCACGTTGCCGAAAGCGGCATAGCCGGTGATCCCGCCGATGATGTTCCACGCGGTCGCCATGACGACGAACATCGCGATGAACGTCGCGATCCGGAACCACAGCCGATCCGCCAGAAGTGGCACGCCGGCCGATTGGGCGGCATCGAGAGAGGTCAGCGGAGCCAGCAAGGCGTAAGCGGCGACGACGATGCCCAGGATCAAGAAAATGCGCCGCCAGCGACGATCGGAGTCGCCCCTGACGATCACCGCAGGCGCCCCAGCAGGCCCTGGGGGCGCGTGACCAGCACCAGCACCATCAGGCTGAACGCGATCGCGTTGGCGAAAACCGAGCCCGAGCCCGGGATCGACTGGCCGAACGCCTCGACCAGCCCGAAGGCCAGCCCGCCAACCACGGTCGCGCTTACCCTTCCCAGCCCGCCGAGGATCACGACCACGAACGCTTGCAGCGTGTATGGCTCTCCGGCTGTCGGCGTGATCGCCTGGATCATCGCGATCAGGCCGCCGGCCACTCCGGCACACGCCGCCCCCAGGCCGTATGTCACCGCGTATGCGTGGCGCAGGTCGATGCCCACGAGCTGGGCCGCGTCGCGGTCAGCCGCGATCGCGTTGATCGCCAGACCCGTCCGCGTCCGGTTCAGGACGAAGGCGAGGGATGCCGACAGGGCGATGGCCACGCCAAGCGAGATCAGTCGCACGTAGGGGATCACGATGCTTCCGAGCTCGAGCCCCTGGCCTGAGTAGGAGGGTGTGACCGAGCGGAAGTCAGACCCGAAGATCAAAAGGAGCATGTTGACGACGATCAGGTTCAACCCGAACGTGAGCAGAAACGTGAACAGCAGCGGGGCGCGGATGATCCGGTTGATCACGCCGCGCTGGAGGGCATAGCCGAACACGAAAAGCGCCACAGCGTCCACCGGCAGCGTGAGGAAGGGGTCGAGGTGGAGAGTGGTGAACAGCTGCCAGGTGAGATAACCGCCGACGATCACCAGGGAGCCGTGCGCCAGGTTGACGATGTTGAGGACTCCCCACACGAGGCCGAAGCCAACGCCCACCGCCACATAGACGCCTCCGGCCAGCAGGCCGAGAATGACCAGCTGGACGAAGTCGGCCACCGTATTAGCTTCGCGTTCGGATCAGCGCTGGTCCCAGGCTGGAGTCGGGTACATGGGCTGGGCGTCCGCAACGTCCGCGGGGAAGACGGTGTGGTGAACCCCACTCTGAATCTGTTCGACCACCATCGGCTTGTAGATGTTGATGCCGCGGCTGTCGAACTTGATCTGGCCGAAGAAGACCGTCACGTCCAGAGCCGCAAGCGCGTCGCGGACCTTCTTCGGATCCAGGGAGCCCGCGTTCTCGATCGCGCGCTCCAATGCAAGGCACGCGGCCGTCGACTCGGCGACGTGGTAGTCCGGGTCGCCGAGCGAAGGATATTTCGCCTTGTAGGCGGCGACGTACTGGGCCACGGTCAGGTAGAAAGCCGGCGTGTACTTCACCTGCGGTGTCCACTGGGAGCCGTCGTAGACGAAGTTGGCGTCTGCGCCCAGGGCGGTGATGAAGTCGGGGGTCGAGGGACCGACCGAGTAGGCAAAGATCTTCGCGTTCAGCTTCTGTTCCTTGGCCGCTTTGTTGATGGCGATCGCCTCGGTCAAGTGACCGGAGTTGAGCACGATGTCCGGGTTGACCGCCTTGGCCGCCTGCACCTCGGCCGCGAGGTTGGTGGCTCCGTTCTTGTATTTCTTGAACAGGACGACGTTCATTCCCTTCGTGGGGGCGTAGGTGTTGATCGCATTGGCGACCTCGAGGCTGAAGTTGTCATCTGCGCTCAGCATCGCGATGGTAGTCGGCTTGGGGTTGAGGGTGGCCGCCATGTCGATGACGCCCTGGAGGTATTTGTTGGCCGGGCTGAGCACGCCGAAGGTGTACTTGTAACCCTGGTTGAAGATCGATTGGGCGGCGCCGTTGGCTTCGACCATGGGGATCTGGTTTTGTTCAGCTATCGCGGCGTCAGTCGCGGTAGCGGCGCTGCCATACGGGCCGAGGAGGAAGTTCGCCTTGTCTTCGGTGATCAGCTTCTGCATCAGCACGGCCGACTGGTTGGCGCTGCTGGTGTCGTCGTAGTACTTGATCTTGACCGGGTGCTTGACACCGTTCACGACGATGCCACCGCGGGCGTTGATCCAGTCGAGCCAAAGGTTGTAGCCCTGCTGGGTCAGCGTCGACTCCTTGGTCAGCGAACCGGTGAGGCCGAGGGGCGCCCCGAGTGTGATCGTCGAGCCGGTCGTGTTCCCGCCAGACTCGCTCCCGCCGCATGCGACCACGGCCACAACGGCCATCGCGAGCATTGCCCACCTGCGCACCGTCATCACCCCCATCAACCAGCGCCCCAGCCGATAGTGCCTGACCCATCTTAGCCCGCTCGGCTAGGAGCCGGCCACCTCGCCCACGCCGGCCGCCACCGCCGCGCCGGGATAACGCGCCCTCATCACAGCCGCCAGGATGACGACCGGCACGCTGAGCGCCACAGCGGCTCCAAAGAGCTCGCCGAAGTGCCGCTGCTGGGCGAGCAGAGCACCCACACCCGATCCGATCGCACCCCCTGTGAACGCGCTGGTGACGAAAAGCGCTGCGGCGGTGCCGCGCACCTCAGGGGCGATGTCCGTCGCCCAGGCCTGCATCGTCGAATGCATGAAGGCGTAACAGCCGCCGATCATCACGCTGGCGAAGAGGATGGCGGCGGCGTGCTGGTCGAGGGCCGCGGCCCCAAAGCCGGCCACCGCCATAACGCCACCTATCGTGATCGGAACCCATGCGGGGACTCGCGGCGCGAGGACCTTGACCACGCGAGTCCCGACCAGAACGGCGCCTCCATAAGCCGCGACGACCAGGCCGGCGACGGCCGGGTTGGTCCCGGTGGACTCCAGGGCAGGGGCGAAGTAAACAAGGAAGCCCAACACCATTGCGCCCTCAGGAAGGCCGAAGAGGATGAGGAAGCGAGCCCACGGCCGCCGCAGCGCCTCGCGAACCTGAGCGGCTGGGCCCCCTGCCGCAGGTGCGATGTCCGATTCAGGGAGCCGGCGCATGGCCACGACGAGCGCGGCGGCGACCACGGCGGTCAACCCGAATACGAGTCTCCAGCTCGCGTAGTGCGCGAACAGGCCGCCCCCCAGGCTGCCGGCAGCCGTGCCGATCGCGACCGCCGCCAGGACATCGGCGATGACGGCATGCCGTGCGTTGAAGGGGACCATGTCGCCGACGTAGACGAGTGCCGTCGGCAAGATTGCGCAAACCGCCGCGCCGTCCACGATGCGGGCGGCGATGAGCAGGCCGAGGTTGGGTGCCAGGGCGGAGAGAGCGCAGCCCGCCGCAGTGGCGGCCAGGCTCAGCCGCATCACGCGTATCCGTCCAAAGCGATCGGATGCAAATCCCCACGCGGGCTGCGCCAACCCGTATGCAAGGTAATACGCCGTGGCCCCGATCGCGACCGCGCCCAGGGGGGCATGGAAATCGAGCGCGATCGGGATCAGGACCGGTGCGAAGGCGAAGCGATCGACCATGGTCACGAGCGGGCCGGCCGAGAGCAACCGGACGTTGAGCCCGTGCCGGCTCAACTAGTCGCAGTCCAGCTTGTCCGCGAGGTCCATGAAGTCGCTGGCTTGGATTTCCGCCTTCTCATCAGGCAGTAGGTCGGCACCGCCGCCAGGTCCCTTCTCCAGCGGCCGCTCTACGAACGCCGTCCGCAGGCCGGCGGCCTGAGCCGCCCGGAGGTCAGCCTTGTGCGCCGCCACCATCATCACCTGGCCCGGGCTCAGCCCCAGGGCGGAAGCCGCACCGAGGTACACCTCGGGGTCGGGTTTGTAGTGGTGAAAGTCCTCGGCCGATATGAACCGCTCGAAAGGCAGGCCGGCGAATCGGATCAGCGTTGCCTGCTGGGATCGATTGCCATTGGAAAGGGTTGCCACCTTGAACCTCCGCGCGAGCCGCGTCAATCCCGGCGCAGCGTCGGGCCACGCAGGCAGGCGCTCCCAGGCCGTGGTCAGCTCCTCGCGCGCGGCCGCGTCGAAGCCTTCCGCGCCAACGTCACGCAGGACCTGGTCCAGCGACAGGCGGTGAAGCCTGTCGAAATTGGTCCAGGGCAGCTCACCTCGCCGCACCCTGTCCATGGAAGGCATGTACAGGGCGCGCCAGGCGTCAGCCAGGCGTTCCCAGTCGGCACTTACGCCCGTGAGCGCACCGATTCGCCGAGCCTCGGCCGCGATTCCCGAGCGCCAATCGACGCAGGTGCCGAAGACATCGAACGTAAGGGCATGCAAATTGCGCGGGGACGCCATTGCGTGAATGATCCAGCACCGACGGCGAGGGGTGCTGGAGAGCGACGTGATGAGAACCAGACCGTTAAGTGACTCTGATCAAACGATAGGGCCCGAGATAACAGGCAGCTGGTCCCTGTGACAGCCGATTTGAACTCGATTTGGGACCTAAAGTGGCCGCTTGTCGACTGGACGTGGAATAGAGTTGCGCCATGTCAACCGGCGAGCATGGACCGCAGGATGCGGTTCCGAGCGACGATCCCGTTCGCCTGGCTGCAATCGCGGCCGCGTCGGATGCCTTCAGCGATGCGGTTCCGGACATGGAAGCGCTGCTCGCCATCGTCGCAGAGCACATCGCGCGTGCGACCGGAGACTTCTGCTCTGTGGTCTTGCTCTCGCCTGATGGCAAGCGAATCGAACCGGTAGCGGCCTATCACCCGAACCCCAAAGTGCTGAAAGAGGCGCAGGCGCTTCTCGGCGTACCCATCGAGCTCGATGCCGCCGGGCCCTGGAAAACGGTGGTGCGCGAGAGACGGAGCGTTGTCGTCAAGATCGATCCCGATCACCTGCCGGCAAACGTTGCACCGCACCAAGCACGGCACATCCGAACGTGGCGCATACGTGAGGCGGCGATGATTCCAATGGTCGCCCAGGACAGGGTGGTAGGCGGGCTCAACCTCAATCGCATGGAGGGGAGCACTCCCTTAGGCGAGGAGGACGTCAAGCTTCTGGAGGTCCTTGCCAACCGCGCGGGGCGGGCGATCGCCGTCGCGCAGCTCATGCGCGACCAGCAGATGACCGCGAGCGAGCTCGAGATCAAAGTCGCGGAGCGAACCACCGAGGTCAGCGCAACCAATCACTTCCTGGACTCGGTGATCGAAAACATCCCCAACATGATCTTTGTCAAGGACGCGAAGGATCTCCGATTCATCCGCGTCAATCGCGCCGGCGAGGAGCTGCTCGGCTTTTCTCGTCACGAGCTCATTGGCAAGAACGACTTCGATTTTTTCCCGGCCGACCAGGCGGAGCAGTTCATCTCAGCGGACGGAGAGACACTGCGAGGTGGTCATCTCGTCGACATCCCGGAGGAGACCATCCAGACCAAGCTCAAGGGAACTCGAACACTGCACACGAAGAAAATCCCGATCCTGGACATGGCCGGGGAACCGGCTTTCTTGCTTGGCATCTCTGATGACATCACTGAGGCAAGGCTGGCGCAACAGGCATTGCGACAAGCGCAAGGGGAGGCGGAACAAGCCAATCGAGCGAAGAGCCAGTTCCTCGCCAGCATGAGCCACGAGCTGAGGACACCGCTCAACGCGATCCTTGGATTCTCGGAGCTGCTCAGCGACGACGCGACTCACCGGTTCGACGACGCGACCCGACGCCGCTTCCTGGATCAGATCCACAGCAGCGGTGCGCATCTGCTCCAGCTCATAAACGACATCCTCGACCTTTCGAAAGTGGAAGCCGGACAGATGGAGCTGCACCTTCAGGAGATTGAGCTCGGAGATTTGATCGATGAGGTTCGCGCAAGCGTTGAGCCGTTGGCTCGGAGCAAGTCGATAGCGCTGAATGCCGAGCGCTCGCCCGAGCTCCGTCTCAGTGCGGACCCTGCGAGGTTGAAACAGATGCTGTTGAACCTGGTCTCAAACGCCATCAAGTTCACTCTCAGCGGAGGCCGGGTCGACATCCGAAGGCGGCGCATCGATTCGTGGGTGGAGATCTCCGTGAGCGACAGTGGCATCGGGATTGCCAAGGAGGACCTGGGTCGCCTCTTCAGGGAGTTCCAACGGTTGGACGCGGGCCTGGGCCAACAGCAGGAGGGAACGGGTCTCGGCCTGGCCCTGACCAAGCATTTCGCTGAGATGCACGGCGGCCAGGTCACGGTCGAAAGTGAGCTTGGCCGGGGCAGCACGTTCACCGTGCGCTTGCCCCTTCAGGCTGGAGCCACTCTAGAGCCGGCGCCAACTGACCGGCACCGGGTCGAGGCGGCCGACCCAGGGCTACCCCTGGTTCTGGTGGTCGACGACAACCCGGCGGCGGCGGAGATTCTGTCGCGCCACCTCAAAGCCGGCGGATTCCGAATCCAGATCGCGAATACGGGCCGCCAGGCCCTGCAGATGGCCCGCGACTTGAGACCGGTGGCGATCACCCTGGACATCCTGCTGCCCGAGGTCGACGGCTGGGAGGTACTCGCCCGCCTCAAGGCCGACGAGGGCACGCGCGACATCCCGGTGGTTGTCGTCTCGGTGGTCGACAGTCCGGCACTCGGCCGAGCACTGGGTGCGTTTGATTATTTCGTCAAGCCCGTGGACGGCAAGGCACTCCTGTCGCGCCTGAGTCGGTACACGTTCACGAGCAAGGTGAAGACCGAACCGGTGCGCGTGCTGCTGGTGGACGATGAGCCGGCCAACCTCGATCTGCTCGACGCTCTTCTGACATCAGCTGGTTTCAGCGTCCTCAGGGCAGGCAGTGGCAAGGAGGGAATCGACATGGCAAAGTCCCAGCTCCCCAACCTGATCCTGCTCGACCTGATGATGCCGGGCCTGACCGGATTCGACGTCGTCGAGTCGCTTCGAGCCGAGGAGGCGACGCGCTCGATCCCGATCATGGTCCTGACCGCCAAGACGCTCACCGAGGACGACAAGCGGACCCTCAACGGTGAAGTGGCCGCGATATTCCAGCGCAACTCTGTCGCAGGAACGGAGCTGACCGGCTGGCTTCGCCGCATCCTCGCGAAGAAAGAGCTCGTCTGAGGCGGCGCGCCCTCTAGGTCAGCCCTGCAGGATCCGGCGTGCCCGCTCGGCCACCGGCATGTCCACGAACTCACCATCCGGAGTCCTGGTCGCCGCCCCGCCCGACGCATCGAACGCCGCGATCACTCTTCGGGCCCACTCCAGCTCTTCGGCCGTCGCAGCGAAGACTTCGTGGATGATCGGCACCTGGCGCGGGTGGATCGCCGACTTGCCGAAGAAGCCCAGCCGGCGGGCGGCCTCGGCCTCCCGGCGTAGCCCGGCATCGTCCTGGAGCATCGGATACACGCCGTCGCTGGGCGATGGCTTGCCGGCGGCACGGGCGGCAGTCACCAGGTGCGAGCGCGCATACAGCGTCTGGGGTTCGCCGACCGCGATGCCAAGGTCCGCCGCGAGATCCAGGCCTCCGTAGGAGAGCAGCGCGCACGCCGGCACAGAAGCGATCTCGAAGGCGGCCAGGACACCGCGCGCCGATTCGATGGTGCAGTCGAGCGGCACGCCAGATGCGCGTTCGGCCACCCACTCGACGTCGGCTGCCGAATCGACCTTGGGGATTCGAAGTCCCAGCGCCGAGCCGGCCAGAGCGTCCAGGTCCCGCGCGCAGACCTCGCTTCGAGCGCGGTTGACCCGTACCCAGCAATGCCGCGACGCGACCACCTCGCCGACCATCGCGCGCGCGCGATCCTTCATCTCGAGCGGCACCGCATCCTCGAGGTCGAGCAGCACCACGTCCGCGCCCACGTCGAAAACCAGGCGCAGCAGCTTCTCGTCATGGCCCGGGGCGAAGAGCCAGCTGCGCGGCGACCGGGTCGCGCCGCCGCCGGCGCGGTTAGGAAATGTCTTCACGTACCAGCTGGCGGGCGATCACGGTCCGCAGGATGTCGTTGGTGCCTTCGCCAATCGCCATCAGCGGTGCATCCCGATAAAAACGTTCGATCTCATATTCGGTCGAATATCCGTAGCCGCCATGGATGCGCATCGCCTCCAGCGAAGCCTTGATGCAGACCTCGGACGCGTAGAGCTTCGCCATGCCGGTTTCGAGGTCGGCCCGGCGACCCGAGTCGAGCGCCGACGCCGCCCACCACGTCAACAGCCGAGCGGCCTGCACCTCGGTTGCCATGTCCGCCAGCTTCAGCTGAATGGCCTGGAAGTCGGCGATGGGCCGGCCGAACGCGTGACGCTCGCGCGCGTAGGCTAGGGCCCGGTCCAGGCTCGCCTGCGCGACGCCCACCGCACGCCCCGCGATGTTGACCCGCCCGAACTCAAGCGCTGACAGCGCTTGCTGCAGCCCATGCCCTTCCTCGCCGCCGAGCACGTTCTCGATGGGAACTATGCAATCGCTCAAGAAAACCTCTGACGATTCGGGCCCTTTGTAACCGAGCTTCTCGAGGTCCTTCCCGACGGTGAAGCCTGGGGTCCCCTGCTCGATCATCAGGATGGTCATGCCTCGGTGGCGGGGCTGTGCGTTTGGATCGGTCTTGACCAACACCGGCAGAGGATCGGCGTGGCGCGCGTTCGTGATCCAGGTTTTGGAGCCGTTGACGAGGTAGTGATCACCCTCGCGCCGAGCCACCGTCGCGATGCCCTGCAGGTCGCTGCCCGCCTGTGGCTCGGTGAGCGCGATGCCAGAACGGCGCTTGCCGGTCGCGAGGTCGGGCAGCCAGCGCGCACGCTGCTCGGGCGTGCCATATCGAGTGAGCATCAGCGTCGCCAGCGAATGCGAGCCCAGGATCCCAGCCACGCCCATCCATGCCTTCGAGATCTCTTCGAACACGACGGAGTAGGAAACCGCATCTATGGCGATGCCCCCGTACTCGTCCGGCACCAGCATCCCGAACAGGCCCATGGCCTTCATCTCTTCGACGATCTCTTCCGGGTAGCGGCCGGCCAGCTCCCACTCGCGCGCCACGGGGGCGATGCTCTTGCGCGCGAAATCGCGCATGAGGTCGCGGAACGCCGCCTGCTGCTCCGACAGCTCGAAGTCCAATCCCCTAGGCCTTGCGCAACGGCCGGGCGGTCGGGCCCTGCCCGCGCCGGTAGACCATCGCGGTGCGCTTGAAAGTGATCACCTCGGTCCCATCTTGATTGAGACCGGTCGTGCGCACGGTGACGATGCCGACGTTCTTACGCGACTTCGACTCGCGGGTCTCGAGCACCTCGGATCTCGAATACACGGTGTCGCCCTCGAAAACCGGGTTGGGCAGGCTCACCTCGTCCCACCCAAGGTTCGCCATCACGTTCTGTGAAACGTCGGTGACGCTCTGCCCCGTCACCACCGACAGCGTGAGGCAGCTGTTGACCAGAGGTTTCTTGAACTCGGTCTTCGACGCGTAGTTATGGTCGAAATGAATCGGCTGCGTGTTTTGGGTCAGCAGGGTGAACCAGATGTTGTCCGCGGTCGTGATCGTCCGGCCGAGTGGATGCTCATAGATGTCGCCGACGACGAAGTCCTCGAAGAATCTGCCCCGCCACCCCTCTTTGACTGTCATCGCCCGATCGCGCTGATCATGGCAGCCTGGGCGGGCGGGTGTTGGCGCCCCCCTAGTAGGTGCGAGCCTCCAGGTGCACCTTGATCCGCCGAACGGTGCGGTCGAGCACGTCGGCCACCACCAGGTCCACGAGGCCCCGACTCGCGAGCTTGCCCATGAGCGTTACCCGGAACGACATGCGCAGCTCGGCGCCGGGACCATCCGGGGAAATCACCATCGACATGCGCACCCGTGTCCGCGGCATGCCGGCTCCCGCGCCGGTGATGGTGAGGGAGGCAGCACGAGAACCCGGATCTGAGTCCTCGATATGCCCGGTGCCGGCGTACGTGATCCTGAACGGACCCACACCCGCCATCACGCACGCCTCGAACCTGTGGTCGTCGAAGACCCTGGTAAGTCGGCCGCCCGGCACGCAGCCAAGTAGCGCCGCGGGATCGTGCAGCTCGTGAAACACCGAATCGGCGTCGCGGTCAACACGCAGGAGCGCTCTTCGGGTCAATACAGTCGCGGCCTGCGAGCGGCGAAGCTGATTAATAGCCACCAGAGCTCCCCGACGAATCGGTGTCGATCTTGGCTCCGCTTGGCGAAACCACGTACCAGGCAGCGCCGAAGCTGCTAAGTGCCTGGCCGGTGACATCGCCGGACTTCTTGTCGCCACTGAAGAAATAGAGCGGGTGGCCGTTGTAGACCACCTCGAGCGTGCCATCGCTGCGCTTCGTGGTGCCGAGAAGCGATGCATTCACCCCGGAACCCGCCACCGGAGCTCCGGCGGTGACCACCGCCGGCCATACGCCGACGCAGGCGTCGTAGCAAGACGAGGTCGCCCCTTTGTCGGCCTGGAACAGGTACACGGTTCGTCCGCTGCCGTCGACCAGAATTTGGCCTCGGCTCGAAGTCGCGACCGAGATGGTTGCCGCTCCTGGGGCGGCGGGTGTTCCGGCGCTGGCATTGGGCGCATAACTTCCGTACGTGCCGGTGCCGCCGCACGCGGCGGTGACTAAGGCAGTGCCCAAAGACACCGCCACGAGCAAAAGCATCCGTTTCAATTTCATCTCCAATCTCCTTGGTTCTAGTTGCGATTCAGTTGGCGAGGGTCATCCCATCTATCTCGATCTCGTCGGCGGCAGCGCCCGGGCGCCACGTGAGGTGTGAGAGGGGCGATGTTGCCGGTCCGTGCACGATGCTTCCGTCGAGAGCGAACTGGGAGCCGTGGCAAGGACAGAGAAAGTGGCGTAGGCCGTCGTCGTACGCATATGAGCAGCCCAGGTGCGGACATGTGATTGCGAATGCCCGCAGCGTGCCTCGGTCTCGAGTCACGAAGCCTCCGAAAGTCGGGTCCCCGGCGGCGTTGGCCTCGCCGCCATCCGCCATCGTGAAAGCCATGCCCGCAGGCGAGTCAAATCGCACAGCGGAGCCCTCCGCAATGTTTGCCAGCGAGGTGCCGAGCGCGACGCGGATCTTGCCGATCCCCTGATTTGCGCCTCGTGGCGGAAACAGGTACACGGTCAGCGGAGCGACCACAGAAGCCACGGTCGCGCCGAGGAGCCCCGCGATCCACCAGCCGAGAAACGCCCGCCTGGTTGGCGACTTGGTTCTGTTCACGTTGGTGCTCATTGCGCCGACAACTACGAGGCGCATTACAGGTGGGCCTTCCGTAACGACCGTCGTAGTTGGGATGCGTGCGCGATCCGCGAACTGTTCAGGCCGCGATCAAGGCTCGCGACTCAATTGTCGAGCTGCAAGTGACCGTGCTGATGTCCGGTGTCCTCGCGGCCGTCCTTTGGGTGGCGCTTCACGCGATCGGCCTAGCGTGGCGTACGATCCTCCGCCACTAGGGCGACGAGATCAGACGACAAGCAGCTCTATCTGTCCGTCGCGGACGCGCGACTGGATGCGGGGGAGGTCCGGCGGGGCCGCTTTCAATCGGTAGTAGAGAACCTTGCCCGACCACGAGAACGCTGTTTGGTGGCATGGGCAGCTCAGCCTCTTGTCGGCCTCGTCGGGCTGAAGCTTGCAGCCCAAGTGCGTGCAGACTCCCGAGACGGCTCCAATCTGGCCGCCCTCGTTGAAGACGACCGCATCGACTGAGCCGGTCGACACCTGCAACGCATGCCCTTCTGGGAGCTGTTCTACCGCGGCCACCGGCCGCCACTGGGCGCCGTCAGGCGTCAGCACCGCCTGCCCTTCCGCCGCGGGTCCGATCGCCCCACCTCGAGTCAGCGCTTCGTCGAGGCCGACACCAACGACCGCCGCCGCCGCCGCCGTGCCCAGCGTGCGCAGCCAGACGCGCCGGGTGAAGCGAGCGTCTACGCGCGGGCTCTCGTCGAGGCGCTCGCTGAGGCGGCGATGGATCCTGTCCAGGGCAGCCTTGTCGGGCAGATCGGCGCCGGTACGTCCGGCGGCGAGGCCGGCCGCGGCCCCCATCGCCTCGGTTTCCTCCGGCGTCGCATGGAATCGGCGCGGGCGCCGGCCCCGTAAGAGGTCGTCGACAAACCTCGCGACGCGATCGGCAGCTGAAGATGTCACGCGAGCACCTCCCGTTCGAACTGAGCGGCTTTGCGAAGAGCGCGGAACTGAAGCACGCGCGCGTTGGATTCCGTCACGCCCATCTCGTGGGCGACCTCGCGGACGCTGTATCCGCGTAAGAAGCGGAGCTCCAGGACCTGCCGGAATTGGTCGGGCAGAAGACCCAGCAGACGCTGTGCCCGCTCGGACGCGACCGTGCTCGCCGCGTTGCCGAGTCCGGACGGCGGCAGCTGCTCCAGCTCGAGTTCGACGTTTTGAGCCGCGTAGTGGCTCCGCCAATGGTCCGCAAGCACCGTCTTCGCGGTCTTGACCAGGTACGAGCGCACGTTGTGGACCGGCGCGGGAAGGCGAAGTGTCTTGAGCGTGCGGATCAACACGTCTTCGGCCAGGTCCTCAGCGTCGGCTGCGTTCCCGACCCTGCGAAACACGAGTTGGTAGATCCCGACCACGTTGTCCTGGTAGACGGACTCCCAATCCGTGTAGATGGAGCTTGCTGGGTCATTTACCGGTTCGGGTTCAGGGTCGTCGGCGCCTCTGAGGTTGATCACGCCCATGGCACGCCGCGCCCATCCACGGACAGCAACTACATGGGTGCGTTACATCGCGGCCATTCGCCCGAGTAGACGCGCTGCTCCAGCGACCTCATGAATCGTGCCCTGGGCAGGTCGTTGCCCGCGATCGCGGCGTGCACGCAGGTTGCCGCCAGCAACGCCTGGAATGCAGCCGCGGTCGCTACGAACCTCGGAGGTCTTCGCCTCGTGACCAGGTGATCGATGAACGCTGCCACCTCGCGCGCTTGAGACGGGTCGTCCAGGGCCGGACCGAATCCCATCTCCGCGCCGATGTCCTCCAGCGCTCTGAACATCAAGATCGCCGTGGCCTGCTGGCTCACGCCAAGCTGCGTAGCAATCTGGCCGACCGTCCTCCGGCGTAGAAACCGAAGCACGGTCACCAGGCGGAGCTCACCTGGCAGCGGATCGAGCAGGGCCCGAAGGCTCAGGGTCGATCGCCAGGGCGCCGCCACCTCGCACGCAGGGAAGGCCGACCACCTCAGCGGCGAGACGCCATACCCATCCCCCCAGTGCTTGCCGAGGGCCTCGACCGTGGCGTCGACGAGCTGTTCGTCGACAGCCATCACCATTTGCGGCAGATCGAGGCGCCCGAATTCGTTGACGATGACCCGGGCCGTCACATCTTCCGCATCGAGCCTGTTGCCCGTCCATCGATAGGACGTCTGGTACACGGGCATGAGGCAGCGGTTGAAGACTTCAGAAATCTCGCCATACCTATGACCCGCGATGACCGTCAGATGTGCACCGACTTGTTCCAACGAGCGCATCTCGATCACAAGTACGTCTTTCGTTACGAGAGATCGACCCAAAGCGGTCGTGTAACGACCTCGCATATCTGCTCCTGGCAGAGGCTCTGCGCTGCCGCGGCCGGCGTGTGACACCCACATCGCACGCTCGGCCGCTCCCAAAAACAGCTCTCGAGGAGAAGGCACCGATATGAAGAAATCGTTGATCGCATTCGCGGGCGTGGTATTGACGCTCACAGCCACTGCGGCGGCGTTCGCGTACCAGCACGCGACCGGAGGCGGCACCGTAGCCGCGGCCGCATCTGCTGGATCCGGTTCCGGCGCCATCGTCGTCGACTGGAACAGGCAGCTCGTCAAGATCGTCAACACGCCCGGAGCCCAACCGGCGACGATTCATCCCACCCGCAGCTTCGCGATCCTGCACGTCGCCATTTACGACGCGGTCGTCTCCATCACGGAGCGAGGCGAGCCCTATCTGTTCTCACCCGATGCGCCTGCCGGCGCGCGACCTGATGCGGCGGCGGCCGAGGCGGGGCACGACGTGCTCCTGGCCCTCTACCCGTCTTGGCAGACGAGCCTCGACCAGCAGCTGGCCGATGAGCTGGCAGCGGTCACGAACGGCCCCCCCAAGCTGGAGGGAATCGCGGTCGGCCATCTCGCGGCAACGCTGGCGCTTGCGTCGCGTGCCAACGATGGATCATCCGCGGGGCAGCCGGCAATTCCGGCCGGGACCGAGCCCGGTCAGTACCGTCCGGCGCCACCCGCATTCACCCCGCCGGTGTTCACGCAGTGGCCGGGCGTGACCCCGTTCGTGCTTCGCTCGGCAGACCAGTTCCGGCCGCCGGCGCCGCCGGCCGTCACCTCAACGGCATACGGCCAGGCTCTCGACGAGGTCAAGTTCCTCGGCGAGAAAACGAGCACCGCCCGCACCGCCGACCAGACTGTCATCGCTAGGTTCTGGCCCGGCCCCATCTGGGTGACCTGGAACGAGATCGCCGAGAAGTCCGCGCTCGCCCACCACACCGATCTCACGCGCACCGCGCAGCTGTTTGCGCTGCTTGCCCTTTCGTTCGCCGACACCACGATCGCCTTCTACGACGCCAAGTACCACTTCCTCGTCTGGCGGCCCATCACCGGGATTCGCGAAGGCGGCTATGGCACGCCGGCCACCGCCGGCGACCCGAGCTGGACTCCGCTTCTCGGCACCGCCCCAGACCCGTCGTATCCCGGTGCGCACAGCGCCATCAGCGCGGCCGGCGCCGCAGTGCTCGCCCGGTACTTCGGCGACCGCGATTCGATCAGCGTCACCTCCGACGTGCTGCCGGGAGTCGTCAGGACCTTCAACAGCTACAGCGCGGCCGCCACCGAGGCGGGCCTGAGCCGGATCTACGGTGGCGTACACACGCGACTCGACCACGTGGCCGGACTCGAGCTCGGCATTGACGTCGCCGGCTTCGTCCTTACCGAATCGCGTTCCTCGGGCTTCGGGTTCATCGGCACCTGACGCACGACGCCGCGTAACCAACGAGCCGATCTCGACATGCCGTGCGACCGTCCCTGACCCCCGCAGGGCGGTCGCACGCAACCACCGACCACGCAGGCGAACACGACGTGAACGAAAAGACGTATTGAGCTGACGGCGGCGGGGTCTTGATGCCACGCGCTTTTTGACGGCTCAGTCAAATTGACGCGCTGCATGGTTGAACAACTTCGTGCGTAGCCGTACGTTTTTACATGCTGCGGCCTTGGGGGGCCAAATGAATTGGGTGCGGGGCGTCCCGCCGTCTCTAAGGAGGAGCCCATGGAGGTTGGCAAGTCGTTACCGGCGCAACCGGGGTTACGTAAGGAGGCGCCCCCGCCCGAACCCGCGGCTGCTGAGACGGCCCACTGGGAAGGCCTCGAGCAGACTGACGAGTTCCGACAGCTGATCCGGGCCCGCCTTCGGTTCGTGCTACCGGCGACAGTTTTCTTCCTCGTCTATTACTTCTTGCTGCCGATCGGAAACGGCCTCGCGCCCGACCTGATGAAGACAAAGGTCGTCGGTCAGGTCAACATCGCCTACCTCTTCGCGCTCTCCCAGTTCGTGATGGCCTGGCTGCTTGCGTATCTCTATATCCGCAGGGCCAATACCGTGTTTGACCCGCTCGCCGCAAAGCTGCGCGCTCGCGCCGCCGCCGGCAAGGATGGTGGGGCGCGATGACCATCACCCTTGCACTCTTTCTGATCGTCGTCGCGGTCACGCTCGGCATCACAGCCTGGGCTTCGCGCCGCGCAAGGACCACCGTCCAGTTCTGGGCCGCCGGCCGCCAGATCAAAGGCTGGCAGAACGGCCTCGCCATCGCCGGCGACTATATGAGCGCGGCCTCGTTCCTCGGCATCGCCGGCCTGATCGCGTTCAACGGCTACGACGGATTCATGTATTCGGTGGGCTGGCTGGTCGCCTACCTCACCGTGCTCTTTTTGATCGCCGAGCCGATGCGGAACACAGGCAAGTACACGATGGCCGACGTACTGGCGTACCGGATGTCTCCGGTGCCCGTCCGGTCGGCGGCCGCGTTCGCGACGGTCGCCGTCAGCGCCTCGTACATGATGGCCCAGATGATCGGAGCGGGAAGCCTGATCAAGATCCTGATTCCGACCCTCGACACGAACCTCAAGCCCTACTTCAACTGGACCGTCTTCGGCACCCACCTCGACCCCTCGATCACTCTGGTCGGGCTCCTGATGATGATCTACGTCATCGCCGGGGGCATGGTCGCCACGACCTGGGTGCAGATCATCAAGGCCATTCTCTTGATGAGCGGAGCTGTGCTCTTGAGCATCCTCGTCATGCTCCACTTCGGGTTCAACTTCGGAAATTTCTTCAACGCCGTCGCCGGCGTCAAGGACTCGGCCACCAAGCTCAACTTCACCCAGCCCGGCATCCTCTACCCGTATGGCAAGAAGCAGGTCTTTGGTGTCGACCTCGCCCTGCTCGACAACATCTCGCTGGGCATGGCGCTGATCCTCGGCACGGCCGGCCTGCCGCACATCCTGATGCGCTTCTTCACCGTCCCGAACGCCAAGGCAGCGCGCCAATCGGTGGCGTGGGCGATGGGCTTGATCGGGTCCTTCTACATCATGACCACGTTCCTCGGGTTCGGCGCGGCGACGCTGGTCGGCAAGGCCCACATCTGCGCGTCCGTGGTCAACGGCAAGTGTGTCGGCAAGCCGAACAGCAACCTCGCGGCTCCGCGCCTGGCGGAGTTCCTGGGCGGCCAGTTCTTCGGCACCACGGGCGCCGAGTTCCTGCTCGCATTCATCTCCGCCGTGGCCTTCGCGACGATCCTCGCGGTGGTGGCTGGGCTAACCCTGGCTGCCGCCGGCGCGTTCAGCCACGACTTCTATGTCAACGTGATCCGGACCCACCTCCTCCACGGCCAGGTGAGCGAGCGCGAGCAGGTGACCGTCGCTCGCATCACGGCCGGGCTCGTGGGCCTTCTCTCGATCTGGCTTGCGGCCCGTGTCGGCGCCACCGCCAACGCTGCGGCGCTGGTCGCCGGGGTAGCCTTCGTGATCGCCTCGGCGGCGAACCTGCCGGCGATCCTGTTCACTCTCTTCTGGAAGCGGTTCAACACCTGGGGCGCGGTCGCCTCACTGGTCGGCGGCACGGTGGTCACGATCTGGCTGGTCGCCATCGGACCGGGCTGGACGCTGCCGGCCAACGCCCACCCTGCATTCCCACTTCAGAACGTGGGCATCGTCAGCATCCCGATCGGATTTGCCCTGGCGATCATCGGCACGTACCTGGGCGAGCTGGTCAAGGCCGACAAGCTGGCCGAGGTGAAATTCCACGAGATCGACGTCCGGGCCCAGACGGGGTTGGGGGCCGAGCCCACCCCGGTGCCGGCCTGAGTCTTACCTTCCAATCTCGCGGGAGGGGGCGCCCAACGCCCCCTCCGCGAGGTCCGTTTTCGTGAGCAGCAACGAGCTGGTCGCACTTGGTGCCCTCGCGGCCGCCTGCCTGTTTGCGGCCGGAACCCTGTTCCGCTCATGGCGTCGCCGCCGGTCTCGGCCGCCGCTGATCGCGGCCGTCGCCGTCCTGGGTCTGGGCGCTGCAGCGGTAGTGCTCGCGCTGCTCGGGGTGCCCTACAAGCTCGTGGTCGGCCCGGCATTCATCGCAGCGATGATTGCGGTCCTGGTCTCGGCAAGGACTGAACGCGGCACCCGGTAGTCGCTGGCCGGGTTGGATCGCAGCTGAGGCAAACTCTTCGGTGTGGCCGGCCGTTGCGTCGGCGAACTTTTCAAGCGGGGAAGGCTTCGAGGATTAGGCGATTGAGCTCAGCAGCGATTGGGGTGTTCGGCGGCTCTGGTTTGTACACCTTGTTCGACGAGGTGGAGCACGTGGAGATGGGTACGCCGTACGGCAAACCTAGCGATGTGATCACCATCGGCACGGTGGCCGGCCACCGAGTTGCCTTCATGCCCCGCCACGGAGCCAAGCACACGATCCCGCCGGCGGCGATCAACTACCGCGCCAACGTATGGGCTTTCAAAGAGCTCGGCGTCGAGCGGGTCATCGGCCCGGCCGCGGTCGGCAGCCTGCAGGCGGAAATCAAGCCGGGCCACTTCGTCGTCTGCGATCAGCTCGTCGACCGGACCTGGGGGCGGCCCGACAGTTACTACATGGAAGGACCGCGGGTTGCCCACCTGCCGGCGGCGGACCCGTACTGCCCGGAGCTACGACCGCTGGCCGTCGCGGTCGGCCGCGAACAGGGCGTCGACATCCATGACCGCGGAACCGTGGTCGTGATTCAAGGACCCCGCTTTGCGACTCGTGCTGAGAGCCGCTGGTACTGGACCCAAGGTTGGCACGTCATCAACATGACGCAGTATCCCGAGGTCGCACTGGCCCGCGAGCTGGAGATGTGCTACGTGAACGTTGCGCTCGTCACCGATTATGACGCCGGGCTCGAAGGCGATCCGAGCGTGGCTTCTGTCAACGTCGCCGACGTCGCATCGGTCATGACCGCGAACAACGAGCGAGTCCGGCGCCTGATCCTGGCGCTCATCGAGCGGATGCCCGACGGCCGATCCTGCACCTGTGCCAACACTATGCGGACCGCTTTCATCAATTAGCTGGATTCCGCCTGCTTGGCCAGGTTGGCGAGCAGAGTCCCGAACTCCTTCGAGACCTGCGGGCCCATCATCCCGCCCAGCACTGGTCCGAGTGGTCCCTTCACCTCGACCCACTGGCCGACCGTCGTCTTGCCGCCCGCTGAACCGATCCGGCAGTTGAAGCGAAAGGTGGTCAGCGGTACCACGCTGGTCTCCAGCGCGAAGCCGCGCCCGGGCATGACGTCGAGAAGCTTCATCTTGTGGTGCTGGCCGGCACGGGTGTTCATGACCCCGGTGGTGCCGGATTGAAAGCCGCCCTGCCAATCCATGGTCGACACGTTGGGATTCCATTCGCCCCACGTCGACATGTCCGACCAGATCTTCCAGACCTTGTCCGGCGAGGCCGTGGTTTCGACCGAGGTCCCGTATTCAGCCATGACTACTCCTTTTCTCCTGGCAGCAAATAGCCGGTATCTCTGATGACGACGAATGGCGACGGCCTAGATCGACACCTGCCAACTAAGCAGGGACTGTTGGTTCCCACCGACCGGCAACCTTGATGGCTTCCGAGTCACCCGGCCACGGCGGCATGGTGACCCCGATCGCCGAGAGCGGCTCTCGGCCGAGCGACCGGAACTGGAATCGAGTACCCATTGGAATGGTCAGGCACAGGCCTGCCGAGACTTCGGTGATCTCGTCGGTTCCATCATGCTCGCGCCACATCTCGCCTCGACCGCTAAGGAAGTACCAGATCTCGTCGACGGTCCGATGCTGGACGGCCGTCGAGGTCTGCCCGGGCGCGAGCTCGAAATGAGCCATTCCGCCACCGGCCACGCCGAGCAGAACCCGAACATCGGAACCATCCGGAGCGACGCTGGTGCGCTCCGCGGGTAGCCACATGGACGTGAAATGTTCCATCGCCGTCTCCTTCCATGACCACGCCCGGCGCTCAGTAGCGGATGCGTGGGTCCAGGATCGCGTATGTGATGTCAGCCAGCAAGTTGAACAACACGGTAAGGACGGCGACCAGCATCACCACCCCAAGAATCAACGGGTAGTCGCGGTCGGCGGCGGCCTGAAAGGCGAGGAGGCCCATGCCAGGCCAGCTGAAGATGCCCTCGATGATCACGGCCCCGCTCACGAGCTGCGGCATCTGCAGCGCGAGCAGCGTGACGATGGGCAGGATTGCGTTTCGCAGCGCGTGCCGGTAGTTGACCGTTCGAGCGTCGAGACCCTTTGCCCTGGCCGTCCGCACGTAGTCGAGGTGCAAGACCTCGAGCATCCCCGCGCGCAGGAACCGGCTGAAACGCGCGATGTTGAAGATCGAAAGCGCGGTGCCCGGCAGCGCCATGTGCCATGCCAGGTCGGTCAGGCTCGTGTCGTTGGCACTGGCGTGCATGCCAAACAGTGGGAAATAGAGCAGGCTGCCGGTGACGTGCCGCAGCCATACGCCTCCCACGAGCAGCAGAAGGATTCCGACCACAAAGCTGGGTGTTGAGATCCCGACGTAGCTGACCACTGAAGTGACCATGTCGAGCCATGAGTACTGGTGCGTCGCAGCGTACGTGCCCATAGGGACAGCAATCAAGATCGATATGATCAACGACGCTCCCAGCAAGAGCAGCGAGTTCGGCACTCTCTCGACGAGCAGGCGTCCGACCGGGCGGCCGTAGGCGAACGAGCTGCCGAGGTCGCCGTGCAGGAGTGAGCTCACATAGGCCGGGTACTGTTCGAACCACGGCCGGTCCAAACCGAGGGCGTGCATCCTGCGCTGCGCCTGGGGCGTGTCGAAGATCTCATTCTGGGTCGTTCCGAAGGGCGAGCCCGGGACCGCACGTGTGAGTGCAAAGAACAGGAAGGACATGAACACCAGCACGAGAAACCCGATGCCGATGCGCCTGACGATGTAGAGGGTCACCGAGACAAGACTTGCATCATCCAGGCCCTCAGCGCTGGCACCAATTCTGGAGCCAGGCCGGGCGATTGGTCGTCATCGCGGAGCAGCCCTGTCGGATTGACGAGCAGGCCGTGCCCGGTCGGCAGGAGCTGGACTGTGAAATTCGGCTTGCGCATCGCGCTCAGAATCTCTACGCAAACGGCCGTTGGTACGGTGCGATCGTTGCTCCCCAGCAGCCACAGCGCCGGCACGGCGAGCGCGCGCAACGCAGGCGCTGGGTCGTAGCCGGAATGAGTGTCGCGAACCTCGGCCAGCATCTGGCCGGTCGACTCGGTGGGCATCACCGCGCCTCCGCCGCTGAATCCGGCCCAAAGGTCGGTCTGGTCCACCGTCGTCGCCGGGGCTGAGGCAAGCACGGCAAATGCCCCCCGCCGATGACGCTCGCCGGCCAACGGAACCGTCCACCCGCCCTGGCTGCCGCCGTGGAAACCGACTCGTTTGGGGTCTATGCCTGGCCAAAGGGACAGAAAGCTGAGAGCCGCGAACGCATCATCGGCATAGACGTTCAAGGCTTGCACGGTCGGGAAATCTCCCGGGTACGTTCCAGTCGAAGATCCGATTCCACGCTTGTCGTAAGTCAGCACAGCCAGGCCCAGGCTCGTGTACACCCCCACCCAGATGTCGTAGAAGTACCGCTCGCCGCGCTCGGCGCCATGAACGACGACGATTCCCGGATGGGGGCCGGCACCAATCGGCTCCGTTATGGTGCCGGAGAGTTGAGCCCCGATTGCCGGGACGCTGACATCGGTGTGCCGATAGCCGATGTGGTGGGCGGTCCTCGCTCGAGCCGATTCGGCGATCGTGAGAGTGCCGTTTCCGAAGAGCAGATCCGCAAATTTCGGCAGCGGCTCATGGAAGCGCGTGCCAATCGTGAAGCGCGCCGGCGAACTCGTCGCATAGATCGTGCGGTACACGCTGGTCCGCATGTCGAAAAACCACCCGAGCCGGGCGATGACAACCACGTCGCCCGTGTCGGTGGAGTAGCTGCCGTAGTACGGAAGCAGAGATTGCGGTGAGGCTTCGGTGGGCGGGCTTTCCATGGAAGGTGAAGGCCGCCCGACGCCGGCTCCCGGCCCACATGAGAGCAGGCAGGTCGCAGTCAGCACGACCGCCGCCCCGATCCGCACCGATGGACACTAACACGAACCCGTGGCATTTGCCACGAATCCGTGGCAATCGCCTATAGTCGAAGCACTTGGCCAAGCACGCGGACGTCTCCCTTCTGTTCGACTTCTTCGTCACCGCTCAGCGGCTGCGTCGCGTGCTCTCCGACTCGCTGGCAGAGGCTGGAATGCGCCCCGATGAGTACGCTGTTTACAGCCTCCTCTTCGACAGGGGACCTCTCACCGCGACCGAGATGGCCGATTTCCTCGGCATGCCCCTCAGCACCGTGCTCGACTACCTGAAGGCCATGACCGCGGCAGGCCACCTCGTTCGCACGTCCCACCCCTTCGACGGGCGGGCCCTCGAGCTGAGCCTGAACCGGTCGGGAGTCGCGGCCCACAGCCGCGCGCACGCCCACTGGGAGGTAATACGGAAGCAGATCGAGGGCGAGCTGTCGATGCCAATCGATCAGGTGAGGCGAGCCCTCACCGCACTCGACGATTCCGCAGAGCTGGCCGGGCGGCGCGCGAAGCCGGCCGCCGCACATCGCTCACGACGAGCTCGGCGCGCTTAGCTGCTTCGAGCGGCAAGCAGCGTTGCCTGCCGGCGATGCGGGCCCAACCGACCGATCAGGCTTGCTGAAGCTGCGAGCCGGCCTTCGACAGCGCGGATTCGATCTTGTTCACCGTGCCACCGACCGCTGTGAGCTGCTGCTCGACTGGCGTTAGGTCAACAGGAGTTCCGGAGACTGGAGTGAGCGAACCGATGGCCGCAAGCTGACCGTTGCTGAGGTTGCCGCCAAGGTTCACGTACGGAGACCATGTCGCACCATCGTCATTCGAGGCTATCAGGTACGCGGCGTTGTCCTGACCCACGATGAAAACGTCGATGCCGGTCAGGGTTCGCATCGCGATGATGTCGGGCGTAGCCATCCGCCCGCCGAGACTGCGCCAGCCGGACCAGGCCGACCCGTCGAAACGATTCTGATAGAGCGCGTTGTCGGTGCCGCGCACGAACAGGTTCACTGTATTTTGTGTCGCCAAGATAGTGACCGCCCTCCTTAGCTTTGGTTGAGGATCGACCGAATCAAACTCTGTTTGCCACGACGCGATGAGCGAACAGCCGGCGTAACCGCACTCCTTGAGACCGTAATGACCCGCATCCCACGGGGATGCTCCAATCGCAAGCAGCTGGGTGCGCACCGGCTGGCCCGCGGTGGCGAGCACAGCTCCGTAGAAGCCGTTCTCCCAGGTCGCGATGGCGGCGGCGCCGAAGTCGGCAAGCGTGGCGTACTGGCAAAAGGTCGTGCTGCTGCAGCGGATGTTGCCGAGGTTGTTGCGATTGAGAATTTGCGTGCCGGTGGCGGTCTCTTTGGCCCACTGGACGAGCAGCGCCCACCGGCTGAGGCCGGTCCCAGCCGCGACCTGGTCGGCCACTCCGCCGAAGTTCGCGATGAACGTGAGCGCTTGTGGGGTCATTTGGGTCCAGGCTTCATGGCGCTGGTCAGGCAAGCCCCCATTTCGCGCAATGTACCCGACGGGCATTGGGCCTGCCGAGATAAGGCCGAGCGCAAGTGTCGTTCAGGGTGTAGGCTCGGGGGTCTCCATGGCTGTGCTCAGGAAAAGCGACCCGGTCGAGGTCATCCAGCCGGACGGCGGGCCGGAAACCGACGGCTCAGAGGCGTACCGGCTCGCAAGCGACCCCTTCGGGCTTGACGCGATGCGATCCTGGCTCGTGAGCGGCGTCCAATTCGTCGATCCCCGCCGCCGGTTTGGAAGCCACGGCCGAGCCAGGGAGCTGCTGGTTGCCGACCCGCAGGGGATCCAGGACACCTCCCACCGCTGGCAGGGCCTGGCGGCGGCGCTGCACCGGCACACGGTCCGAGGCGGTTTGTCAGAGCTCCGACCCGATGAGCGGCATGTGATCACTCTTGCTTACCTGGAGGGCCGCACCAATCGCGAGATCGCCGCCCTGTTGGGCGTGTCGGTCACGACCGTTCAGCGCCGGCTCCTGTTCGCTCTCGGCCGTCTCGAGGCGTACATCGGCCGCACGGGAGTCTGGCTTTCAGCGTTGATCCTGGTGGCGGCGGGTTACGCGATGCGCCCCGTCGCTCATGTGGGGCGATTGGCGAACGTTGCGGCCGCGTCGCCCGACCGGGCCCAGAGGCTTGCCTCGACACTGACCGCCGGTGCGATGTCGGCCGCCGTGCTGGGCGTCGTCGCATTCACCTCCGATTCCAGCATGCTCAGCAAGGGGCCTCATTCCACCACGGCACCGTCCGTTGCGCAGACGAATGCTGCTTTACCCCCGATCGTCTCGATCGCGTCGCAACTATCGCCGCCAGAATCGGCTCAACTGGCGCTTGTGATTGAGGCCACCATCCCGGCCACTGATACGAAGACCATCGACTCCCCGGCCACGGCCCGCCACCACGGTAAGGGCTGCGGCCACCACGCGGTTCCCGTGGGACCGCGCGGCGGCGCAACCGGACCTCCCGGAGGCTGCCGGGCTACGGGCTAGTCGCCCGACCTCACCAGGCCGCGGATCTCACCGCCCGGGAATGCGGTCGTATGGACATTCACGTATGCGTCGCCACTGGCGATGATGCTCAGCGCCCCGGCAAAGTCCCCGGCCGACAGGTTTTGCGCTGAGATGCCCTGGATGTCGGCGGCGGTGACGCCACTCCTCGACACCGTGCCCCCATCGGGAGGACAGGTTGGCGTTCCCGCGGGACCCGGAGCGGCCGCAGACCCACAGAGCCATAGGAAGATGCCGCCATTCACCGCCGGCTGACCGAAGTGGATGTGAGCCATGAAGGCCGGAGTCGAGAGCTTCGAATAGGTGAGTGTGTAGGAGAGAGTCGACCCTGTCAGAGTGGCCTCAAAGCGCCCCGTGCTTGGACTCAACTTCGGCGGTGACTCCTGGAACCCCGTGAGCTTGGCCCGCATGGACACCGTCGCTTCGTCTGCATTCGTGGCCGCGACGGTGAGCCCGAGAACCAACGCCAAGGCGGCGAACCGAAGGATGGATTTCGGATTCATGGACGTACCCCCGTTCTTGTCTCGGCCGACCGGCTCTAGCCCAGAGCCGCGCACCGAGGCCTGACCGACTAAACCTCGCGCTCCCCTGCTCCGATGTCAAGAAACGAACTTGGCGCCCTGCTCGCCTGACTATTGCCGTCATGGTCGAACCCCACCGCGCGGGACGGCCCGAGCACAATGGCTCTGTGCCGAAGAACTACTTCGACGGGCGGATAGCCAAGACATACGACGAGAGATCGCCGGAGCTGTTCGAGCAGTCGGCCGTTGAACCGGCAGTGAGCTTCCTCGCCGATCTAGCCGGCACGGGCGCCGCACTCGAGCTCGGCATCGGAACCGGTCGCCTCGCCTTACCGCTCAGCCGGCGAGGCGTTCGCGTGCATGGGATCGATCTTTCGCCGGCGATGGTTGCACAGCTCCAGGCGAAGCCGGGCGCCGCCGACATCGCAGTCACGATTGGCGACTTCTCGACCACCAAAGTAGCCGACTCATTCAAGCTCGCTTATCTAGTACGCAATACCATCACGAACCTGACCACGCA
>VBHB01000125.1 GCA_005880315.1 Chloroflexota bacterium
GCCGCTGGAAGGGTGACGAGGTCGTGGTCGCCTACGTCACCGGCCACGGCCTGAAGACCGCCGACGTGCTCGCCTCGGTCGACGGCCATGCGCGCCGGGTCGAAATAGAACCGACCCTGAAATCGTTTCGCGAGAAGGTGAACATCTAGCCATGCCCCAATTCCGTATTCCAGGACCCCTGCGCCGCCTGTCTGACGGCGAGATGACCGTGAAAGTCGAGGCGGCCGATCTCGGCTCCGCGATCGACG
>VBHB01000126.1 GCA_005880315.1 Chloroflexota bacterium
TCGATCGTGCCGGCGGTCGCCGGCGGTTAGCTTCCCAACTTAGACTTCGCCTCATGGCGAGGCGGCGTCTCAAGCTGATCTTCGGGACCGACCTGGTCAAAGAGCCGGTTATCTACCAGCTCGGCCGCAAGTTCGAGATCGTCACCAACATCCGGCGCGCCGACGTCACCGGCGACGCGGGTTGGGTGCTGCTGGAGGTCACCGGCGAGCCGGACGAGCTCGACAAAGGGGTCGAATATCTCGAGTCCCGGGGCGTGAGGGTCGAACCGGCCGAAGGCGACCTGGTCGGCTAGGCTCGGCGGATCAGGAGGCGCGCTCCCGGGAGCGGCTTGGTTCCGCTGGGCAGGTTGTCGATCATCTCTACCAGCCGAGGGCCGACGTTTTTGGTTTCGGTCCGAAAGGGCGTGTAGGCGTCCGTCCTGATGGGGTGGGCTCGGAAATGAAGCTCGACCCTGCGGCCGCCGCGGGCGGGCGCATGCGAGCTGAGGCGGTTGAAATCCGGCGCCGGCACCAGCCACCAGATGACCGGTGCGAGGTCCAGCACCAGCACCACGACATAGATCCATGATGGCTGGTCCGGGATCGAGCTCGCCGAATACGTGGCGTTCGACTGCACGAAGCCCGAAGCCCCGAGCTGGAAACAAGCTTTGGCCTGCAGCGATGCGAACGCGCTCTTGCCCTTCACGGCGATGACCAGGTCGCGATGATCGTCGTCGGCTGCCACCGGGAACGGGACCAGCGCGCCGCCGGTGGTCAGCATCGCGTAGACGGAGCAGAGGTATTCGCCGATGCGCCCGGCCTGGACGTCGCTGAGCTTTGGCACGGGCGCAGCTTAGCTGCCCATTAAGATGGCCGACGCATGACCGATAGCGTTGACGTTGCGATCGTCGGGGGCGGGCAGGCCGGCCTCGCCACCAGCTGGTATCTATCGCAAGCCGGCGTCGACCACGTCGTCCTCGAAGCCGGCCGCGTTGCGGAGACGTGGCGGACTCGCCGCTGGGACTCCTTCTGCCTGGTGACGCCCAACTGGGCGGTCAAGCTCCCGGGCATCGAGTACACCGGAGGCGATCCGGACGGGTTCATGGACCTCGCCGAGCTCATTGCCTTCTTCGAGGGGTGGGCGGCGTCATTCAATCCCCCTGTCCAGGGTGGCTGCCACGTTTCGAGCCTCGAGGCCGGCCCGGATGGCAAATTCGCCTTGACGGTGGGCGATCGACGGATGCATGCCAACTCGGTGGTGGTCGCGTCGGGTGCATACCAGAAGGCACACCGCCCGGCGGGGGCCGACGCGCTGCCGAGGAGCGTGCACCAGGTGTTCGCGGAGGACTACCGCAACCCCGATTCGCTTCCGCCCGGAAACGTTCTGATCGTCGGCAGCGGCCAGACAGGGTGCCAGCTCGCGGAAGAGCTGCACGAGGCCGGCCGGAAAGTATTTCTGGCCTGCGGGCGTTGCCCGTGGATCCCGCGCCGGCTCGACGGCCACGACCTGGTCTGGTGGCTGATCGAGTCGGGCTTCATGGATCGCACGCCCGACAAGCTGCCCTCGCCGGCCGCGCGCCTGGTCGGGAATCCGCAGGCGACCGGGCACGGCGGCGGTCACGATCTGCATTACCGCACGCTGCACGCGCAGGGCGTCGAGCTGCTTGGGCGCTTCGCCGGCGCGGATGGCTCGACGATTCATTTCGCCGACGATCTCGCGGCGAGCGTGGACTTCGGCGATGCCCGATGGGCAGAGATAAGGGGGTTCATCGATGCGTTGTGCGCGAAGGCTGGAATGCGGCAGCCTGTTTACGACATTCCGGCACCGATGCGGGTCAAGACCCGCGCGTCGCTGGACGTCGCGCGCGACGGCATCGGCACCGTCATCTGGACCAGCGGCTATCGACCTGAATACGCCTGGGTCAAGCTACCGGTCTTCGACCAGATGGGCTTTCCGATCCAGACCGACGGAGCGACCGCCGTCCCGGGACTCTACTTTGTAGGAGTGCACTGGCTGAGGAAGACCAAGTCGTCGATCCTCCAGGGCGTCGGTGAGGACGCCGAGGTCGTGGCCAACCAGATCCTGGGAGGGCGCGCGTGAGGATCGCGGTTGCGATGTCTGGAGGCGTCGATTCGTCTGTCGCCGCCGCGCTGCTGCAGGCTCAGGGGCACGAGGTCGTCGGTGTCACCCTGCAGCAGTGGCCTCGCGGCGACGGCGAGGAGTCGGCGCGCCACGGAGGGTGCTGTTCGCTCAACGCCGTCGAGGACGCGCGCCGGGTCGCGACACTCCTGGACATTCCTTATTACTGCTGGAACCTGGAGGCGGAGTTCGGCGAGCGCGTGATCGAGCCCTTCCATCGTGACTACCTGGAGGGACGCACGCCGAACCCCTGCGTCCGCTGTAACGCCTTCGTGCGGTTCGACCTGATGCTTTCGCGCGTCGTCGACCTGGGCTTCGAGAAGCTCGCCACCGGCCATTACGCGCGGATCCTCGACGGCACGAATGGACCCGAGCTTCACTGTGCCGTCGATGGCGCCAAGGACCAGTCGTACATGCTCTATCACCTCGATCGCGACCGCCTCCGGCAAATCGTGTTTCCGCTCGGCGGCATGACCAAGGGCGAGGTTCGTGAGCACGCGCGTGAGTTCGGCCTGCCCGTGGCCGACAAGGCCGAGAGCCAGGAGATCTGCTTCGTGCCTCGCGGCGAGACGGCGAAGTATCTATCGAGACGATTGCCGGTGACGGCAGGCGCGGTGGTCGATTCCGGCGGCCGCGAGCTTGGCAGCCATCATGGGACCGCCCTGTACACGGTCGGCCAGCGCAGCGGGTTCGGAGACCTGCGCGAGGCCGGGCCGTGGTACGTGATCAAGGTCGATGCCCCGTCCAACCGGCTCGTGGTGGGTCGCAAGGACGAGCTCGCCGTGCGCGAGGTCGACCTTCGGGATGTGAGCTTCATCGATGGCTCTGCTCCTGATCAGGTGCGCTGCCAGGTGCGCTTGCGCTATCACGCGGCGCCGATCGAGGCCACATACGCCGCGGGCCGGCTGCATCTCGACGAGCCATTTCTCGGCGCCGCGCCCGGCCAGGCCGCGGTGCTCTACTCCGGCACCAGGGTGCTGGGCGGCGGCACCATCGCCTAGGGGCTGTCTCCGGCGTTGAGCCTGCCTCCGCCCGCCGACCTCGCCATCGCCGTGCTGCGGTGGCTCGAATACGTGGGCCTGCTCGGGTTCGTCGGCGTGGTCGTGGTGCGGCGGCTGGCCGGGATGCAGCCGCCGATCGGGTGGGCGCGGGTGTCGATGCGACCCGCGGTGACGGCCGCCTTCATCGGTGGCGTTTTGGTGCTGGTGGCGGACACGTTGCGCGCTGGGCATCCCAATCCGGCGATCCTCATCCGGGTTGCCGCAGAGGGCGTTGCGCTTGGGCTTTGCATGTACGCGCGCAGCTGGGTGGTGCCGCCCGCCATCGTCGCCGTTTTGGTCCTGCCGTTCGCCGGCCACGCGGCCGCTCTGCAACCGGCGGGCGGAGTGTTATTCACCGACGCTGTGCATGTTCTTTCAGCGGGAATCTGGGCAGGCGGCATCTTCGTGCTCGCGACGCTGCGGCCACCTGAGGGATGGGGTGCGGGGGAGGGGCGGGCGATGCTCGAGCGCTTCGGCCGCGTCGCCTTTCTGGCTTTCGCCATCACCGCATTGACGGGAGTCTTGCGCGCCGCTTCGGTGGTGGCGGACTTCAGCAGCTTGTGGACGTCCGCCTACGGCGTCGTCCTCGTCGCAAAGAGTGCCGGGGTTCTGGCCATGGTCGCTATATCCGTACTTGGATGGCGGCGCGGCCGGCGTTACGCGCGAGTCGACGGCCTGCTCGTGCTCCTGGTCCTCGCCGCAACCGCCCTCATGGCGGCGTATCCCATGCCTCTTTACCCATCTTCGGTTGAGCTCGTTTCCCACTGATTCCGGGCTTAGACTTGGCCGATGGCCACCGTGCGGGAGGTCATGAACGAGACGCTTTTCACAGTCAGCCCGTCGACAACCGTCGGCGAGGCTGTCGCTCTGATGGCCCAGCATCGGGTGGGATCCATGCTGGTGATGGAGGGGACGAAGCTCGACGGGATCTTCACCGAACGCGACACCGTCCGCGCCATCTCGCATTCCCATGACGCGCCCTCGCACTCCGTGTCGTCCTGGATGACGAGCGAGCCGGTTACGGTCGGGCCTGACGTCGAGGTCGAGGACGCGCTCAAGACGATGCTCGACAACGGATTCCGCCACCTGCCGGTGGTCCAGGACGGGGACGTCATCGGCATCGTCTCGATCCGCGACCTCGCCGGATAGCAAGCCCCGTAAAGTAAATCGACTTGGGTCTCCTGGCGCTGAGGCGCTACGTTCCGTACCTGCGGCCATATCTCGGCCTGGTCGTCGTCTTCGGCGTGGCTCAGCTCGGCAGCCTCGCCGCCGCGGCATCGATCCCGAAGGTGATCCAGTACATCATCGACGGCCCGATCACCCATCACCAGCTCGGCCAGCTGGTGCCGATGGCCGGGCTGCTCGTGCTGGTCGGGCTGCTCGAGTTCGTCTTCATCTACTTGCGCCGGAACTACTCAGGCATTGCATCGCTTCGCATCGAGACCGACCTGCGCAACGACTTCTACGCGCACCTGCAGAACCTGCAGGTGTCCTTTCACGACAACTGGCAGTCGGGGCAGCTCCTGTCGCGCGCGATTTCCGACATCGCCACCGTGCGCCGCTTCGTCAGCTTCGGCCTGATCTGGTTTCTGCAGACGTTCGTGACGTTCGTGGTCGTGTTCGTGCTGATGATCGGTCTCGACTGGGTCCTCGCCCTCGTGGTCGTGGTCTGCATGCTGCCGATCGCGTATTTCAGCAAGAAATTCCAGGACAAGTACAGGGTCATCGCCAGGCGCTTGCAGGACCAGCAGGGCGACCTCACCACGATCATCGAAGAAATGGCGACCGGGGTCCGCATCATCAAAGCCTTCGGCCGTATGCCCTTGATGCAGAAACGCTTCGAAGACCAGGCGCGGCTCTTGCGGACCACGAGCCTCGAGGGAATCAAAGCCCGCGCGCTGCTGTGGACCCGGCTCAACTTTCTGCCCAACCTCTCCCTGGTGGCGGTCCTGCTGCTCGGCGGTGTCAACGTCGTCCAGGGCCACCTCACCATCGGTGGTCTCGTCGCCTTCATGAACTACGTATTCATGCTCACGTGGCCGATGGACGCCATCGGTTGGGTGCTTTCGATGAGCGAGGAATGCCGGACCGCGTCGGAACGTCTCAACGAGGTCCTCGATTCGCGTCCGGAGATCGCCGACCGTCCGAACGCCACCTCGCTCGAGCGCTGCAGCGGGCGCATCGAGTTTCGCGGCGTCGGCTTCAAGTATCCGAAATCGGACGAGTGGATCTTGCGCGACCTCAACCTGACCATCGAGCCAGGCGAGACCCTCGGCATCGTCGGCCGCACCGGGAGTGGGAAGACCACGCTCGCCTATCTGCTGCCCCGGCTATACGACGTGGCCGAGGGCCAGGTGCTGGTCGATGGGATCGACGTCCGCGACCTTCAGCTGCGCTCGCTTCGCACACATATAGGAGTCGCGTTCGAGGACCCGATTCTTTTCTCGGCTTCGGTGCACGAGAACCTGGTGATGGGGCGGCCGATCGTTTCCGATGAAGAGTTGAAGCGTGCCATCGACGTTGCGCAGGCCGGCTTCGTATGGGACCTGCCCTGGGGGCTGGAGACGCGCGTCGGCGAGCAGGGCTACACGTTGTCCGGTGGCCAGCGGCAGCGGCTTGCCCTCGCCCGCGCCGTGCTGGGGAGCCCGCCGATCCTGGTCCTGGACGACCCGCTTTCGTCGGTTGACGTGCACACCGAAGCCGTCATCGAAGAGTCGCTGCGGCGCGTGCTGGAGGGCGTGACCGGGCTTTTGGTCGTGCACCGGCCGTCGACGCTTGCTCTTGCGGATCGCGTGGCGTTGATCGACGGCGGCGCCGTCGTTGCAGTCGGCGCGCATACGGACCTCTTGAAATCGAACGACCTCTATCGCGCTCTGCTGTCGCAGGAATACGAGACATCGAGGGTGCAGACGGCTTGAGCACTGCGAATCCCGCGGACCGCTGGCGCGGAGTCGCGTCCGAAGAGGTCGACGAGTTCTCCCCAAGCGTCGCCGGGCTGCTGCGCAGGCGCAGCCGGCGGCTGCTCGCAACTCTCGCGCGTCCTTACCGCAAGGAGCTCGCGATCTCCGCCCTCCTCATCCTGACCCGGTCTGCGGCTTACCTCTCCCTGCCGTCTCTTGTCGGGCTGGGCATCGACCGCGGCATCCGGCCCGGCCACACGGGCAACCTCGGCACGCTGACGATCATCGTGGCGGCCCTGCTGCTTGCCCTCGTGATCAACGCGGCCGCGAACTACCTGTTCCTGCGTCTCTCGGGCCGCATTGGCGCTGACATCCTCTTCGACCTGCGCCGCGCGCTGTTCGGGCACGTGCAAGAGCTGTCGCTTTCCTTTTATGAGCGCTACACGTCCGGCCGCATCATCTCGCGCCTGACCTCGGACATCGACGCGCTCAACGAGCTGCTCGCGACGGGCCTTACATCCGTGATCACATCGCTGATCTCGGTGGTTGCGATCACCGTAATCCTCATCCACCTCGATACTCGGCTCGGCCTGGTGACGCTGGTCGCGATGCCTCTCGTGCTCGGGCTGACCTACTGGTTTCGCAGCAACTCGGCCAGGTCTTACCGCGCGGTGCGCCGGGCCATCGTGCTCGTGATCGTCCACTATGTCGAGTCACTCGGCGGAATCCGCGCGGTGCATGCGTTTCGGCGCGAGCCCCGGAACCAGCTCATCTTTGAGGACGTCAACGGGCGCTACCGCGACGCCAACATCTGGTCGAACCGCCTGGCGTCCACTTTCGGTCCGGGCATCACGCTGCTCGGCCGGCTGACAACGGCCTCGGTGCTGCTGTTCGGCGGTTATCTACTGGTGCAGGGTCAGCTGACGCTGGGCGTGCTCACCGCGTTCGTGCTCTACCTGAGGCAGTTCTTCGAGCCGATGCAGGACCTGTCGCAGTTCTACAACGTGTTCCAGGCCGCGGGTGCCGCGCTGGAAAAGCTCGCGGGCGTCATCGAGGAGACGCCGACCGTGCCGGAGCCGGTGAGCCCGGTGCGCATGGGACAGATCAAGGGCGCGGTCGCGTTCGAGCACGTCACCTTCGCCTACGGCGACAAGGCTGTGCTCCACGACATCGACATCGAGATTCCCGCCGGGCAGATCGTCGCCATCGTGGGCGAGACCGGCGCGGGCAAGACCACGATGGCCAGGCTGATGGCCAGGTTTTACGACCCCACCGAGGGGCGCGTGACGCTCGACGGCGTCGACCTTCGCTCGATCGCGACCGAAGAGCTGCGCCGTGCGGTGGTGATGGTCACCCAGGAGAGCTTTTTGTTCTCGGGCAACGTCGGCGACAACCTTCGCTTCGGGCGGCCCGAGGCGACGGCCGAGGAGATGGAGGCGGCCGCGCGCGCGATCGGCGCGCACGACTTCATCAGCGGGCTGCCTGGTGGCTACTCGACCGACGTGCGGCGGCGGGGTGTGCGGCTGTCGTCGGGCCAGCGCCAGCTGGTCGCTTTCGCCCGCGCGTTCCTGGCCGATCCCCAGGTCCTCATCCTCGACGAGGCGACGTCGTCGCTCGACCTGCCTTCAGAGCGCCTGGTGCAGCGCGCGCTGCGCACCCTTCTGCACGACCGGACCGCCGTGATCATCGCGCACCGTTTGTCGACGGTGGAGATCGCGGATCGGGTGCTTGTGATCGACGGCGGGCGGGTGGTTGAGGACGGCGCGCCCTCTGACCTGCGCGAGCGTGCCGGCCGGTACGGGTTGCTCCACCGGCAGTGGGTGGAGTCGCTGGCCTAGGAGGCTCGGCGGCTGAGAGCAACCGTCTGGAGTTAGTGGCGCGAGGACGGGCTGGGAAGAGGGTGGTTGGGTGGCGCCGGGAGACCACGAGAGCGCATGGAGTGAGGGCTCGCTACCTCCCCGTTTTGGGGAGGTCGGCGCGGAGCGCCGGGTGGGGTTAGCTTTCTTCCTTTTTGAGATCAAATTGGGCCTGTTAACGCTTGATTCCCAAACAGATGTTTGGTATGCTTTTAGCGTGCTGAACGAGCTCGATCCTCTCTCCAAATTGCAGGCCGCGGTGCGCGAGTTTCAGGCTCGCGCGGAGCGCGTCGACACGAGGGGTTTGCGTCAGGTGATCGATGTGCTCGAGGGCGAGTTCTCTATCGAGGCGCGTGAATCTCAGAAGGCGGGCGAGCACCTCGCCGGCGGCCACATCACGGCCGCCTCCTGGATCAGCCAGACCTGCGGCATGTCGGTTCCCTCTGCCTTCGACCGGGTGTGTGTCGGCAAGCAGTTGGAGTCGATGCCGAGGGTTGCGAAGGCTCTATCCAGCGGCGAGATCGGCTACCAGGCGGCGTCTGTGATCTGTCACCTGCGCGACAAGCTGGGCGACAAGGTCGCCGGCCTCGACGAGGAGCAGTGGGTCGGCCTGGCTCGCCAGCATTCGATCAAAGACCTGCGCTGGGTCGCCGATCACATGCGCTACTCGTTGGATCCGGAGGGGTTCGAGCGCGACTCCGAAGAGAACTACGAAGAGCGCTTCCTCCACATCAGCGAGATGAATGGCATGTACCACCTCAGCGGCGTCATGGATCCCGAGGCCGGGGCCGCGCTCAAGACCGCGGTCGATGCGCTTGCCAAGCGGCTCGGGCACGACGACAGCCGGACGCCCAAGCAGCGCCGGGTCGACGCCCTGAGCGAGATCGTGCACAAGGCCCTGGACGAGGGCAGGC
>VBHB01000244.1 GCA_005880315.1 Chloroflexota bacterium
CCTGGCCATGAATTGACTATAGGCCGGCCGCGGGGATTAGGCCCGGATGTCGAACCGAATTGGCAGTGTGCGCCTTAAGCCGTCCTCCCCCAAAACTAGGGGTCCCCGCGAAATCGCAGATTTCGTGGGGTGTAAAGACCACCCACCCCGGGGGGTTCCTGGCGGCCAGAATACGGCCGCGCCGGCCAGCCGCCAATACCCTCTTAACAGTGGGGGTCAGCTGTGCTTCTTGACGAAGGCGAGCATGCGGCGCCAGGCGTCGTCGCACGCTTCCTTCCACTGCTCGTATGTGCGGTCGAAGAAGCTGTGCGGGGCG
>VBHB01000245.1 GCA_005880315.1 Chloroflexota bacterium
CGCCCAGCTTGCCCTCGAACTCTTTGGAAACCTCCACCGGCGTTGCGGCATCTGCACCGGCAACAAGCACGAGCAGAGGCGCCTTCATCTTCGACATGTACGGCTCGCTTTGGGTGGGCCTGCCGTAGAACCCGATGCAGCCGTTGAGGCCAGGATTCAGCGCGGACTGGTTCCACGAGCTCGAGCCGCCAAAGCAGAAACCGACGGTGAAGACCGAACGAACCGCACCGCCGTCCTTTGACTTGAGATAGGCCATCGCTGCGGCGACATCCATCCCAATCGTCTCCGGGGTTGTCTTCTCCACGTGCGGCATGTACTCGAAGCTGTCATCGCGAGGTCCCATGCCGGCGGTGCGGCCGAAGTAGTCGATCGCGACCGCGTCGATGCCGGCTTCGGCAAAACGCTGAGCCAGCTCTTTGTAGAACTGGTGCAGGCCACGAACATCCGGCATGACCACCATGCCGGATCCCGTCGGCTTGGCGGCACGCGCGAAATACGCCATGAAGCTGTTGCCGTCGGCGGCCTGGAGTGTCATCTCGCCCTGGTCGGCGGCGGCGCCTCCGATCGGGGGCAGGGGCGGTCGAGCGTCGTCTGAGTAGCACATGCCTCGATTCTCCAATACATTGAGAGGTGACATGAAGCTCGAGAGCGAGGCCTATACGGACGCCGACCTGAACAGCTTCCTCACTCAGCAGCTGGACCGGGAACGCATGGTGCTCGCCGACCGCCTCGAGAAAGCGTCCGCTCGCCTCGCAACGATCGCGCCACGCATCAAATCAGGGCATGGTGAGGGCGAGTGGAGTGATCACGAGGTCCTCGCCCACATCGCGGTGCTCTCGAAGTACTACGGCGTGCTCGTTCACCGCATCTCGAGTGGACAGGTCACGGAGGTAGACCTCCTCGGCAACACCAAGCTTCGTGATGCTGCCGGCCAGCAGATGTCCGAGATAGCTCCATCGGAGCTGTTGAAGGCGACACTCGCCGACCACGCGCGCACAGCCAAGCTCCTGCGCACGGTCGAGGCGACGGCACTGCGGAAAGAGGTCACAGACGCGGGCGGCGGCACTTACAGCGCCGAGTTTCTAGCCCGCTATCCGCTGATCAACCACCTCGAGGAGCACGTCGACCAGCTGGAGCGCTCGCTGGCCTAGCGCATCAGTCGCTCGCCACCTCGGAAAAACCGAGTCGCCGCAGCTCGGCACGGATTGCCTCGGCGGCCTTCTTCATCATCGCCTCATCCGGATTCGGATCCTGGTTGCCGAAATCCAGGTCATGAACGCCGCGAATCGGGACCACGTGAAGATGCATGTGGGGGACCTCGAGACCCGCGAGCATCAGCCCGATGCGCGCCGGCTTGAATGCCGCCATCTGTGCTTTGCCTATCGACTGCGCGGTGACGACGACGTGCGCCAGCAGGTCGGCCTCGAGGTCGAGCCAGTGATCGACCTCTTCGCGCGGCACCACCAGCGTGTGGCCGGGACGCAGCGGCCGGTTGGAGAGAAAGGCGACACAGCGCTCGTCCTTCCAGACGAATCGGGCCGGTAGCTCACCGGCGATGATCCGGGAGAAAACTGACGCCATCTCAGATGCGCGGCTCCCAATCAAACAGGCGTACGGCGACGATCAGGCCGCCGGCGCCCCAGGCACCTAGCACGAGAAGATCGTTCGCGTGGAGGCCTGAACCGTTGAGCTGGAAAAAAGAACCGATCAACGCGTCGGCGAAATGACGCACAGGAAAGATCTTGGCCACTATGTCGATCCACGCGGGTGGGTTCTCAAGCGGGATGAACACGTTGGAGATGAACATCAGCGGCAACACCGAAGCGTTGACGATCGCAGGCGCGGCGTCGGAGGTGGGAATCACGCTCGTGACCGCCACACCTAAAGCGCAGAACGTGGCTGCACCGACGACCAGTGCCAACAGGAACGCCGGAAGGGTGCTGGTCGGCAATGTCGCCTGATAGAACACGGCGCCAAAGGCAGCGCAAATGACGACCAGCAAGCTTGCGACCAGGACGGCATGGACGATGCGGGCGAACATGTAAGCCCACGCCGGCATCGGCGAACCGCGCATGCGCTTCAGCGCACCGGAGTCGCGAGCGATGCTGAGAGACATCGCGATATTGGTGTAGCAGGCTGTGATGACGGAGAACGCCGCGATCGCCGGCACGTAGAACGTCGACGTGGACACCGAGTGCCCGAGGAAGTTGAGGTGGCCGTGGCCGAAGAGCAGGTTGAACAGGATCAGGAACACGATGGGGAAGGCGAAGGTGAAGTAGGCAGCGGCCGGGTTGCGCCAGAACGACTTGTTCTCGAAGCGCACCTGCCGAAGCGCCAGCCCGACGGTGCTCATGTGGCCCCCATTACTCGGACCCCGCCACGCCGCTGGTGAGCTGCAGATAGACGTCCTCCAGGGACGGCCTCGCCACCGTCAGGTGATCGAGCATCACGTCGGCGGCGATGGCCCAGCCCGTTAGCTCGTGGAGGAGGCGCATGGCGTCGGCGGTCGCGATGCGGTAGCTGCCGTCCACCGCCTCGGCGCCGAAGCCGGCCGGCGGGGCGGGGGTGCCCTCCGGCAGGGAGAACGTGATCCGGGTCTGCTCCAGAAGATGGTCTTGCCCAGGCCGGCCAGGCCCTTGATGACCTCCCACGCATTGCGGCGGGCACTGGGGTCGAAGCCCGTTGTGGGTTCGTCGAGAAACAACAGGCGCGGATCACCCGCAAGAGCGATGGCCACGTCAAGGCGGCGCTGCTGCCCCCCCGACAGCTTCGTGACACGAGAGTCCGCTTTCTCAGTCAAGCCCACGAGCTCGAGCACCTCGTCGCGTAGGCGAGGGTTGGGGTAGTAGCCACGAAACATGTCCACGGTCTCAGCCACTGTCAGGTAGGGGTCCACACCCGAGGTCTGGAGGACGATCCCGAGCTGTTCTTTTAGCTTTCGATCTCCCTTCGCGGGGTCGAAGCCGAGCACCGACACTCGGCCTGAGTCGCGGCGGCGGAAGCCTTCGAGTATCTCGACCGTGGTCGTCTTGCCTGCCCCATTCGGACCGAGCAGGGCGAACACCTCACCCTCGGCAACGCTGAGACTGATGCCGCGAACCGCTTCGACGGCCCCATAAGACTTACGAAGCTCGACGACCTCAACGGCGACCGCCCCCACGGTGTGCGATGGTAGCGGAACGTGGGTTAGTCGGCCGAGCCCCAGAAGCTCTTCGGCAGCGTCGTCGCGAAAGCTTCATGAAAACGCGCGGAGAACTCTTCGCGCGAGTACGCATGCTCGATCGTGCCGACCTGCTCGACCGCATAAGTGGCGGCGAGTGATGCAACAGCGCCGGCGGTGGCAATGTCGAGGCCGCGCAGCAAACCTGCCACCAGGCCGGCGCGATACGCGTCGCCTGCTCCCGTTGGGTCTGACTCGACCCTCGCCGGCGCCGCCTTGACGACGTGCGACTCCCTGCCCTTGTCGATTCGCGATCCTTCACGGCCGAGGGTGGTCACCACGAGCTCGGACAGCTCCAGCAGCTGCTCCATCGTGCGACCGGTGCGGTGCTGGATCATCTCCAGCTCATAGTCGTTGCCGATCAGCACCCAAGCGCCGCGCGCACCATCGAGCAGATCCTCGCCGGACAGGTGCGGAAGCTGATGTGCGGGGTCGAACACCCAGCGGACGCCTCGCTGCCGGCATTCATGCACCAGGCGCTTCATCGCGTCCGGCGCGTTCGGGCCCACGATCACGGCTTCGGGCGCGGGCACAGTGTCATCGAGCCCAAGTGTGCCGGCAAGATTCATAGCGCCACCGTAGTAGCCCGTGATCTGGTTGTCGTCCATGTCGGTGGTGGTGAAGCCGGTGGCGGAGATCTCGTCGTTCATCAGGCGCAGGCCGCGGCAGTCGATTGCCAGGCTCTCGAGCCAGCCGCGATATTCGGCGGCGTCGGATCCGGCGGTCGCCAGCACCGCACTCGGATAGCCGAGCAGCGCGAGGTTGTACGCATAGTTGCCGGCGACGCCGCCCCGCCGTTTCTTCAGGCTGTCGACCAGAAAGCTCAGGTTGATGATGTGCGTCTTGTCAGGGAGGATGTGGTCTTTGAATCGTCCCTTGAAGCTCAGGATGTAATCGAAGGCGATGGAGCCGGTGCACACCACGCTCATCAGCCGTGCAACGTTAACGGAAGGCGAGGAGCGCGGGGAAGGGGCGCCGCGAGGGGCGCCCCTTTTGTCGGGTCTGTGGCTTACGCCGCCGCGCTGCGGCGCGAGCTGGTCCGGCGGGTCGAGCGGCGGCGAGTCGAACGCGACTTGGACGCCGTGGCCGATGAGCGCACCGGCAGCTCGCTGGCACGCTCCAGCCGTCCGGCCACCCGTGCGACGGTCTTGAAAGACCCGTTGAAGATCTTCAGGGCACGCTTGGCGACGTCGCCGACCGGGTCCTGGCGCCGGGCCTGAACCTTGACTAGCTGAAGGCCCTTGATCGCGATGCGTTCCGGCAGCAGATCGCCCGCGACGTTCGACGCGGTCTCGGCGAAGCCCTTGACCGCCGCCTTCGCGGGTGCCGTGGCGGCGTTGATCCGAGCGCTCAACCGGCGGTTGGCTTTTCGTGCTGACGGAGTCCCCTTGCGCTCCAGGTCCTTGACCTGCTTGCGCGCCGATCCCATTGGGTCGGCAGCGACTTCCCTCGCCGCCCTGGCAGCCCCAAAGGCGACCTCTTCCACCGTGGATGTGATGTCTGTGCTCATATCTCTCCTCTCCTCATTTGATGACACAGGCATCATAACGCGCTGCGTCATTGAGCATCAAGCCCACCCGTCAGCTCGTTGATGAGTCGCTCGGCAGGCGCTCCGAACACGTCGTAGTGAGCTACCTTCCGGCGTTTCTCGGGCTGGATCCACTCCGGACGCAGGCCGTGCTGACGGCCCCAGGCCTCCAGGTTCGAGCGCAGGCCGATCACATGCAGGAAGGGGCGCTCGCGCCTCATGCCCCGAATCGTCGAGCCGTGGTAATGGTCGAAATTTCGATGCACCGCGATGCCGCCGGCTTCAGCGAAGGCGATCGCCTCCTTGATCTGCCTTCTCTCGAAGTAGCGCACCTCCGGCGCCGCGAGCATCTCTACGTCCGCGCGTCCGCGCAGATCGGCCTGAAAGCGCACATCGAGCACGGCCTCTGCGCATTCTCAGGGCCGAGCGCGAAATCGCCCCGCGCGATGCGTTGCGAAACTGCTGTCACGCGCGCCTG
>VBHB01000090.1 GCA_005880315.1 Chloroflexota bacterium
TCGACGACGTCAACGTACGGCAGGCGTTGTCCCACGCCGTCGATCGCGCCGGCATCGTCAAGGCGCTCCTTTTCGGTCATGGCGAGCCTCTGTACGGTCCGATCACGTCGGCCGACAAGTCCTACACGAAGGACGTCGAGCAGTTCAATCAGTTCGACGTCGGCAAGGCAAAGAGCATGCTCGGCGCAGCGGGTTGGAAAGCGGGCTCTGACGGCGTCCTGACCAAGAACGGCGTCCGATTCGCGTTTGAGATGATCATCCAGGCCGAGAGCTTCAATCAGCAGCTCGGTTCCGTCCTCCAGGCTCAGCTCAAGACAGTCGGAGTCGACCTCAAGGTCACATCTCTCGACCGTGGCACGTTCTTCAACAGGGCGTTCGCCAACCCGGATTCGCTCATGTTCTTCTACCTGTGGCCGGTCCCGATCGACGTGGTGACTCTGTTCGTCAACAGCGCAAATGCCCACGGAAAGGGACCGAACTGGAGCAACGCCGTCTTGCCCCAGATGGACCAGGCGATCGCCGCGTGGCAGAGCGCCTCCAACGAGTCGGAGCTGATTGCAGCCGGCAAGAAGTTCCAGCTGGCAGTGGCCGAGCAGCTTCCGTTCGTGCCGGTCATCAACCGCGACGCTTTCTGGGTCAACCGGCAGAACGTGCACGGCTGGCACCCCGACCAGTGGAATCTCTACCCGTACTACAACGACGTCTGGCTCGGCTAGTTTCTCGGGCGCTCAACCCGTGAGCTGATCCTAATATTCAAATACTGGAGCAAGGTGGCTTCCTACCTGGCGCGCCGCACGGGCTACATGCTTCTCATTCTCACGATCTCGTCGGTCGTGATCTTCTACGCCCTGCGCACGGCTCCGGGTGGCCCCAGCGGAGGCGGTGTGCTCAACCCGCTGTCATCGCAAGAGATTCGCCAGGCCTATGACAAGCGGATGGGCCTGGACCAGCCCGTGTACACGCAGTACTTCATCTACCTCGGACACATCGTCAGGGGTGACCTGGGCACTTCGCTCGCGAATGGCACGCCGATCGTCGAGCTGCTGGGAACACACGCGCGCAACAGCCTCGTGCTCGGTCTTACGGCCCTTCTCATCTCGTACGTGATCGCGATTCCGTTAGGCGTGCTCGCCGCCGTGAAGCGCAACACATGGGTCGACCAGCTCGCCATGGGAGGAGCCATCCTTGGAATGGGCATTCCGAACTTCTGGCTGGCGCTCATCCTCGTGTACTTCTTCTCGTTGCGGCTCGGATGGCTGCCATCCGCCGGCTGCTGCGACCCACCGCAGCTCATCCTGCCAGCTCTTGTGCTTGCGGCCGAAGGAACCGCGGTGACGATGCGGATGACAAGGTCTTCGATGCTCGAGCACCTGCACGACGATTTCGTTCGGGCGCTGCGGGCCAAAGGCCTGCCGGAGTGGCAGGTGATCCTCCGCCATGTGCTCCGCAATGCCCTGATCCCGGTCATTTCCCTCACCGGCTTGCGCCTCGGGTGGCTCGTGGGATACGCGCTGATCGTGGAAACGATCTTCCGCTGGCCGGGTGTCGGCTACCTGTTGGTCGACTCGGTGCTGCGCCGGGACTATCCGGTGGCGCAGGTCTTCTCCCTGCTGCTGATCGTCTTCGTGCTGCTCGCCAACTGGTTCGCCGACATCGCATACGGCCTGGCCAACCCGCGGATTCGGGTCGCGTGATGGCCGACCTGACCGTCCTTGACGACAAGGCGACATGGGAGTCAAGGGTCGAGCGCCTCTGGGCGACCCGGCCCTCTCGATTTCGGGATGCTTGGTACGAGCTGTCCCGCAACAAGCTCGCCCTGGGCGGTGCGGTGATCGTGGTCTTCTTCACCCTGGTGGCGATCGTGGGCCCGGCTCTGGCCCCATACGACTACGCGAAACAGGTGCTCAGTGACAATTTGCTGCCGCCGCTCAGCAAGGGGCACCTGCTTGGCACGGACGAGCTCGGACGCGACCTGCTGAGCCGGCTGCTGCTGGGGATCCGCATCTCGATGGCGGTCGGCCTCGGCACCACCGCCATCGCCTTGAGCATCGGCACGATAGTTGGGATGCTGGCCGGGTTCTACCGAGGCTGGGTGGACAGAGTCCTCAATGGCTTCGTCGAGCTGATCTGGGGCTTCCCGTTGATCCTCATCGCCGTCCTGTTGATCGGTGCCATCGGACCCGGGCTCACGGGCGTGGTCATCGCGGTGGGATTCGTGAACTGGGCGGGCTTCGCACGTATCGTCCGAGGCGACGTCTTCGCTCTTCGCGAGAAAGAGTTCGTGGCGGCCGCCCGAGCCCTCGGCAAGGGCGACCTGGAAATCATGATCCGTCACCTGCTGCCAAACGTGGTCGGCTCAGCGCTCGTTATGGGCTCCTACTACATCGCCATCGCGATCATCGCTGAGGCCGCTCTCTCCTTCATCGGCATGGGCGCACAACCGCCTTTGCCGAGCCTGGGGCAGATGATCAACGAGGGAAGCGGGTACATGCTCCTGAACCATTGGCTGAGCACGATCCCCGGCATCGTCATCGTCCTGCTCGTGCTCGGCTTGAACGTGCTTGGCGACGGCCTCCGCGATGTCTTCGACCCCCGATTGAAAGGCCTGGGGTGAGCGGGTCCGAGCTCGCGCTCGAGGTCAAAGACCTCCGGACCACTCTGTTTCTACGCGAGGGACGGGTCGATGTGGTGCGAGGCGTCTCCTTTCAGCTGAAGCAGGGCGAGACGCTGGCTCTGGTCGGCGAATCTGGGTGCGGCAAGACCATGACAGCGCTGTCGATCATGCGGTTGCTGCCCGATCCTCCAGCGCGCGTCACCCACGGCCAGGTGCTGCTCGCCGGCGCCGACGTGTCGCGAATGCCCGAGCACCAGATGAGATCGCTGCGCGGCGAAACGGTTTCCATCGTGTTCCAGGAGCCGCTCACGTCGCTGGACCCGGTGTTCACCATCGGGGATCAGATCGTGGAGGCGATCACCTCGCACCGCAAGCTTCAGCGCGGGGAGGCACGGGAGATGGCCGTGGAAATCCTCAAGGAGGTCCAGATCCCGTCTCCCGGGCAACGCCTCAAGGATTATCCGCACCAGCTCTCTGGCGGCATGCGCCAACGGGTGATGATCGCCATGGCGCTCGTACTCGACCCGAAGGTCTTGATTGCGGACGAGCCTACGACGGCGCTCGACGTCACGATCCAGGCTCAGATTCTCGACCTCATCCGCACCGAGCAGGAGCAGCGCCGGCTCGCCGTGCTGTTGATCACGCACAATCTCCCCGTCGTTTCCCAGGTCGCCGACCGGGTCGCCGTCATGTACGCCGGCGAGGTGGTCGAGGAGGCGCCCGCGTCTGAGATTTTCTCGGACCCGCGGCACCCTTACACGCAGGGCTTGCTGAGCTCGATCCCATCCGCTGCCGGCGACCACAAGCACCTGTATACGATTCCTGGCCGGGTGCCCGACCCGAGGGTCCTGCCCCCCGCGTGCCTGTTCGCGCCCCGGTGCCCCTATGCGCTTCGCCGATGCTGGCAGGAGCATCCGGAGCTGGAGGCAACCGTTAGCGCCGGGCACGCTGACACCAGCACGCAACCGGACCGCCACCTCCTGCGCTGCTGGAACCCGCAGCCATTCACAGCCTTGCAGGCGATTGAGCCGCAAGAGGTCGACCGCCGGATCGCGACCTCGGAGTGACCCTTCGCTGCTCAACGGCAGTAGAAATGATGGCGACCTGCTAGCCCTTCAGTGCGAGCGCAGCCGAGCGGTCTGTAACGTATCGATTAGTGGTCATGAAGCTCTACGACGAACTGGCCGAATGGTGGCCGATCATGGCTGCTCCTGCCGAGTATCGGAAAGAAGCCCTGTTTTTTGATCGCCTCCTGAGCGGGTCGCGCAAACCGCCCCCGCGAACCGTGCTCGACCTTGGCTCTGGCAGCGGCAACATCGCCTTTCATCTCAAGGCTCACTACACGATGACTCTTGTGGACGTATCACCTCAGATGCTGGCGGTCAGTCGAGGTGTGAATCCCGAGTGCGATCACCTTCAGGGCGACATCCGAACTCTGCGGTTGGGCAGGACCTTCGATGCGGTCTTTGTTCACGACGCGATCTGCCACATGACCACCGAGTCGGACCTGCGGGCGGTCATGGAGACGGCATTCGTTCACTGCCGGCATGGAGGCGTTGCCCTGTTCGTACCCGATGAGCTCCGTGAAACCTTTGTTCCGAGCACGGAACATGGCGGCAACGATCGAAAGGACCGCAGCCTTCGTTACGTGCAGTGGACCACGGATCCGGACCCGAGCGACACGACGATCCTGGTTGACTTCGGAATCCTGCTCCGAGACGAAAATGGCGACGTTCGGGTCGAACACGAACGCCAGACCCATGGCCTTTTCGCGCGGGCCGTATGGCTGCGGTTGCTGCGAAGCGTCGGATTTACGGCGTCGGTCGTAAGCGACGACCGCATCAGAGACCTGTTCCTATGCCGGCGTCGAGGCTCGAGCCCCTAGGCCAGATCGGACAGGGACACCAAGACCGCGGCTTAAGCTGAGCTCCGTGACCCGTGCCGTCGAGGAATTGAACCGGAGGATGCTGCGCGCGCGCGATGCCATCGACCGCACTTATGCGAATGCGCTCGACATCCGTTCCCTCGCGCGGGTGGCCAGCGTTTCGGAGGCCCATTTCATCCGGACGTTCCGTGCCACGTTCGGAGAGACGCCACACCGGTATCTCCAGAGGCGGCGGGTCGAGCGGGCCATGTTTTTGCTGCGCGAGTCGGAGCGCAGCATCACCGACATCTGCCTGGACGTCGGATTCACCAGCCTCGGCACTTTCAGTCGCACGTTTCGCGATATCGTCGGCGCCAATCCCACCGACTATCGCGCCACCGCCCAGAGCATCGTTGCTCCTGGCTGCTTCACCATGACATGGATGAGGCCGAGCGAAGATCGAGCAGTTTTGGAGAAGCTGGCCGCCCAGAACGGCAAATAGCATCGTTCTCAACACAAACCACCAGGAGGAGAAACCCGATGCTCAACTCGATCAACGTTTCGCACATTTTCGTGTTCGACCAGGAAAAGGCGCTTGACTTCTACGTCGGCAAGCTGGGCCTCGAGGTCAGCAACGACATGAACCTTGGGTTCATGCGCTGGCTTACCGTCCGTGCGCCGGGTGATCCCTCGCACGACATCTTGCTGGAGCTGCCGGGACCGCCCGGAATGGATGAGAAATCCGCATCGCAGGTCCGCGAGCTGATCAGCAAGGGCGCTTCCGGGTTCGCGGCCGGCTTCACGACTTCGGACGTCAAGAAGACCTACGAAAATCTCAAAGCCAAAGGCGTCGAGATCGTGGGTGAGCTAAGCGAGCACGAATACGGAACGGACTTCGGGCTCCGCGACCCGTTCGGCAACCACATCCGGATCGTGCAGCTTGCAAGCACCGCCCACCAGGCCGGCGCCAAGCAGGCGGCGAAGCGTTAACGAGGATTCGGACCTAGGTCTTGCTCCGGGGCACGGCGGCGAAGGCCGTGGAGGCGCTTGGGTCGACCCAGGCGCCTCTTCACTTACTCAGCGACCTCGATACTCGGGCGGGCGCTTGCCTGTGAAGCCGGCGTGGAACTCGCGAAAGTCATCGGCCGTCATCAAGAGCGTTTGTGTGAACGCTTCCATCTCGATCGCGCTCGAGTAGTCCGTTGAAGCGGCGCGGTTGAGCATCTCCTTTGTCATCGCGAGACCCCACGGAGCAAGCGCCTTCAACCGGGCGGCTTGGTCGGCGACCGCCGCGTCGAGCTGATCGTCGGCGACGACCCTCGAGGCAAGGCCCCAGGCGAGCGCCTCCACGCTCGTGATCTTGCCGCCGAGCAGCAGAGCCTCCGTCGCGCGGCCCAGGCCGACGATCCGCGGGAGCAGCCAGCAGATGCCCATGTCGCCGCCCGACAGCCCGACGCTCGTGAAAAGAAAGCGAAAGCTCGCCGACTCAGCCAAAAGACGGATGTCGGCGGCGGCCGCGAGGACCGCGCCGGCCCCCGCCGCCATGCCGTTGACCGCGGCAATGACAGGCTGAGGCATCTCGCGCAGGTTGCGCACGCAGGCGCCCGTCATGCGGGCGAACTCGAAAACATCGCGGGTGCTCATCTTCAGCAGCTCGGCGATGATCTCGTCGACGTCACCGCCGGAGCAGAACCCGCGACCGCGGCCGCGAATGACCAACACGCGCACGTCCTGTCGGGTCCGCAAAGAATCAGTCAGATCTCGTATGTCGGCGTACACGTCGAAGGTCAGCGAGTTGAGCCGCTCCGGCCTCGAGAACGTGACCGTCGCGACCGCATCTCGCTCTTCGTAATCGAAATGCTCCCAACGCTTCAACCGCGGCGCACCGCCACGGCATCGATCTCGATCAGCGCATCTGGATCGACGAGAGAGCGCACCTCGACCAACGTCGAGGCGGGGTAGTCGCGGCGGAAGAACTCGCGGTACGGGGCGGCGAGTGCTCCCCGATTGTCTCGGTATGCCTTCATGTCTGTGACGTAATAGGTGAGCTTGACGGTGTCCTCCGGCGTGCAACCGGCTGCACGCAAGGCGACTGCCACGTTGTGAATGGCTCGGGCGTATTGCGCCACGATGTCGCCGGGCTCGACGATCTTGCCGGTGGCGTCCGACCCGATCTGGCCGCCAATCCACACCGTGTCGCCGGCGATCGTGGCGTGTGAGAAACCACGCGCGGGCGCGAGCTCTTCAGGGTTGACGTTCCGGGGCCGGCCGGCCGGCTGCATGAAGGTAGTATGTCGAGGCAGGTGATTTGACGCAGATCGCACGATCGGCGCACGTCGATACCTTCACCCGGGACAACCTCCCCCCGCGAGAGACGTGGCCTGAGTTCCTGTTCACGCTCCCCGAGCTGCAATACCCTGCCGCGCTGAACTGCGCGGCGGAGCTTCTCGACCGCCGCGTCGAGGCCGGCAACGGGGACAACCGTTGCCTCGTCACCGACACCGAGACCTGGACCTACAACGACCTGCTCGCGAAGTCGAACCAGGTGGCTCGGGCGCTCGTCGACGAGATGGGATTGGTGCCAGGCAACCGCGTCCTCCTGCGGGGCCCCAACAACCCGTGGCTGGTCGCCGGCTGGTTCGGCGTCATCAAGGCCGGCGGAGTGGCTGTCGCGACCATGCCGCTGCTGCGGACGCACGAGCTCGAAACCATGATCGAGATCGCCGGGGTGACCATGGCGATCTGCGACCACCGATTCATGCAAGACCTCGACGCCGCCGCCCCAGACGGTTTCCAGATCTTTGCGTATGGAGGCCCTGACCCGGACGACCTGACGAAGGTTGCCGCGAAGAAACGCTCGACGTTCAAAAGCGTCGGCACCGCGGCCGACGACGTATGCATGCTCGCCTTCACGTCCGGCACCACTGGAAAACCGAAGGCGACGATGCACTTTCATCGCGATGTGCTGGCCATCGCCGACACCTTCTCCCGCCACCTGCTGCAGCCGGCCCCCACCGACCTGTTCGCCGCGAGCCCTCCGCTGGCTTTCACCTTCGGACTGGGCCAGAGCGTCGTCTTCCCGCTGAGAGCCGGGGCCGCGGTATATCTGCTCGAACAGCCTTCACCTGCGCGCCTGCTCGAGGCGGTCGAGCGCCACGGCATCACAGTCCTCGCCACGGCCCCCACCGCCTACCGCGCGATGGTGCCTGAGCTGAGCGCTGCCCGCGTGCGTTCGCTGCGCGCCTGCGTGTCGGCAGGCGAGACTCTGCCGGAAGCGACCTGGCACGCCGTCCACGACGCGTGCGGAATCCGCATCATCGACGGCATAGGCTCGACAGAGATGCTCCACATCTTCATCTCGGCTGCCGGCCAAGACGTCCGCCCAGGCGCCACCGGGCGCCCGGTGCCAGGCTACGTGGCGGAGGTCCAGGATCCGGACGGCCGGCCGGTGGCCGATGGAGAGCTGGGCCGGCTGGCGGTGAAGGGTCCCACCGGCTGCCGCTACCTTCGAGGCGACCGCCAGGCGACCTACGTCCGAGACGGCTGGAACATCACTGGCGACGTGTACGCGCGCGATGGAAACGGCTACTTCCGGTATCAGGCGCGGGCCGACGACATGATCATCAGCGCCGGCTACAACATCGCGGGCCCAGAGGTCGAGGAGGCGCTCCTTCGGCATCCGGCGGTGGCCGAGGCGGCGGTCGTCGGCGCGCCCGACGAGGAGCGGGGCATGATCGTGAAGGCCGTGGTGGTGCTGCGGCCGGATGCTGACCTCGGCCCGGAGCCGGCTCGCACGCTGCAGGACTTCGTCAAGGGCCAAATCGCTCCTTACAAATATCCGCGCGCGATCGAGTTTGCCAGCGAGCTTCCGCGCACCGCAACTGGCAAGCTGCAGCGGTTCCGACTGCGCGAAGGGAGCTGAGCACCTCGAAACCCGCGCTGCGCATCGCGATCATCGGCGGCGGGCCGGCCGGGCTCTACCTGGCGACACTGGTCAAGCTCCTGAACCCAAAGCACGAGATCGAGGTCTGGGAGCGAAATGCCCCGGACGACACCTTCGGTTTCGGGGTGGTTTTTTCCGACGAGACGCTCGGAGGCATCGAAAACGCCGATGCGGCTTTCTATGAACGGCTCTCGAAAGACTTCGCGATATGGGATGACATCGACGTCCACTACCGGGGGGAGATCCTCACCTCGGGCGGCCATGGCTTTGCAGCGATCAGCAGGCAGCGCCTGCTGGGGATCCTGCGAGAGAGATGCGAGGAGTTCGGCGTCAACATCCACTATCGCCAACCCTCCCCACCCGTCGAGCAGCTGTGCGGCTCATTCGACCTGGTGGTCGGCGCCGACGGCGTCAACAGCCTGACCCGAAACACAAATCCCGAAGTTTTCCAACCGTGGCTCGACGTCCGGCACGCGCGCTACATGTGGCTGGGCACGCCGTTGGTCTTCGACGCGTTCAAGTTCTTCATCGCCGAGACGGACATAGGAACGGTCCAGGCACATGCGTATCCGTACAGCGACTCGATGAGCACGTTCATCGTCGAGCTGGAGGAGGGCAGCTGGACACGAAGCGGTCAGACCGATGCCACAGAGCGCTTATGGAAGCCCGGTGAAAGCGACCAGCAGGGCATCGCATTCTGCTCCGAAGTGTTCGCGGACGAGCTGCACGGAGAACCTCTTCTCGCCAACAACAGCAGGTGGATCCGGTTTGCCACCTTGCGCACACGATGCTGGCGAAACGGCAACCTGCTGCTGATAGGAGACGCCGCCCACACCGCCCATTTCTCGATTGGTTCCGGGACGAAGCTAGCGATGGAGGATGCACTTGCGCTGGCCGCGTGCCTGCACGAAAACCCAAGCGTGGAGACCGCGCTGGCCGCCTACGAAGCCGAGCGCAGGCCGGTCGTTGAGAGTGCGCAGCGGGCGGCACAGGCAAGCCTGGAGTGGTTCGAGAACATCTCCAACTACACGCGCCAGGAACCACTCCAGTTCGCGTTCAACCTGCTCACCCGGAGCAGGCGCGTCACTTACTGGAATCTCAAGGCGCGCGATCCCGAGTTCGTAGCCGAGGTCGACCGGTGGTTCAGCAAGGGCCGCGACCCATTGCCCCCGATGTTCACACCGTTCCGGCTGCGCGAGCTCGAGCTCTCCAACCGCGTGATCGTCTCGCCCATGGACATGTATGCGGCCGACGATGGATTGATCGGCGACTTCCACCTCGTGCACCTGGGCAGCAAGGCGCTGGGTGGCGCCGCGCTTGTGATGACCGAGATGGTCTGCGTCTCCCGCGAGGGTCGCATCACGCCCGGATGCGCGGGCGCCTACCGGCCAGAGCATGAGGTTGCCTACAGGCGGCTGGTCGATTTCGTGCACGGGAATACGACCGCGAAGATCGGCCTCCAGCTCGGCCATTCCGGACGCAAAGGTTCGACCAAGCTCATGTGGGAAGGCATGGATGAGCCGCTGGAATCCGGCAACTGGGAGCTGATCGCACCCTCACCTCTTCCCTACCTGGCTGCCGGCCAGACCCCGCGCGAGATGACGCGTGCGGACATGGAGCTGGTCAAGCGCCAGTTCGTCGCCGCGACGCGAATGGGGGTTCGCGCCGGCTTCGACCTGCTCGAGCTGCACTGCGCGCATGGCTACCTGCTCGCCAGCTTCATCTCGCCGCTGACCAACGTGCGCGGCGACGAGTACGGCGGAACCCTGGAAAACCGCCTCCGCTACCCGCTCGAAGTATTCGACGCGATCCGGGCGGAATGGCCCGCCGCCAAACCGATGACGGTGCGCGTCTCGGCCGTCGACTGGTACGAGGGCGGGCTGAGTGCCGATGACTCGGTCGACGTGGCGCGCGCGTTCGCCTCTCATGGAGTCGACGCCATCGACGTGTCCACCGGGCAGACGATCGCGGAAGAGCAGCCGAGCCTCGGGCGGAGCTACCAGACGCCGTTTGCAGACCGGATTCGAAACGTGACCGGCGTGGCCACGATCGCGGTGGGTGCGATCAGCGGGTACGACGACGTGAACAGCATCATCCTGGCGGGCCGGGCCGACCTGGTGGCGCTTGGGCGAGCACATCTTTACGACCCGGCCTGGACCCTGCACGCGGCGGCCGACCAGGACGTTCCCATAGCGTGGCCGGTGCAGTTTCAGCGCGGCAGCCGAAAGCCGCCATCCGGCCGCACGGACGGCCCGCGTCCCCGGCTGGAGCTGATCCGCGGCGGAGCCACGCGCGGCCGCCACCAGCGCTGGCGGCCAAAGCACAGCTCGTAGCGCTACGCTTTCTGGCCGGGGCATCTTCCGACAGATTCAGGAGGCTGGGCTGTGACCAAGAAGATCCTTCTCGACGAGAGCGACATCCCCGAGCGCTGGTACAACATCCTGCCCGACATGCCGGCGCCGCCCGCGCCGTACCTGAACCCGCAGACGCTGAAGCCGATGGGACCGGCCGACCTGGCGCCGATCTTTCCGCAGGCGATCATCGCGCAGGAGGTCTCGGCCGAGCCGTGGATCGAGATCCCGGACGAGGTGCGCGAGGTCTACCGCATCTGGCGCCCGAGCCCGGTCTATCGGGCCGATCGCCTCGAGAAGGCCCTGGACACCCCGGCGCACATCTACTTCAAGTACGAGGGCGTGTCGCCCGCGGGTTCGCACAAGCCGAACACGGCGGTGCCGCAGGCGTACTACAACGCCAAGGAGGGCGTGAAGCGGCTGACCACTGAAACCGGGGCCGGTCAGTGGGGCTCGGCGCTCGCGTTTGCCGGCGCGTTGTTCGGCCTCGAGGTCACCGTGTACATGGTCAAGGTGTCGTACGAGCAAAAGCCGTATCGCCGGGCGATGATGGAGACGTGGGGCGCGACAGTCCACGCCTCCCCTACCGAACTGACCAACGCTGGGCGCGGCATCTTGAAGAATGACCCGGACTCGCCGGGCAGTCTCGGCATCGCGATCTCGGAGGCGGTCGAAGACGCGGCCACGCACGATGACGCGAAGTACTCGCTGGGGTCGGTCGTCAACCACGTCCTGCTCCACCAGACGGTGATGGGCCAGGAGGCCAAGAAACAGATGGAGATGGCGGGTGAGTACCCGGACGTGGTGATCGCGTGCGTCGGCGGCGGATCCAATTTCGCAGGCCTGACCTATCCGTTCATCGGCGACAAGCTGAAGGGTCGCATGCCCAACACACGCTTCATCGCAGCCGAGCCGGCTGCGTGTCCGACGCTTACGCGCGGCGTCTACGCCTACGATTTCGGCGACGCGGTCGGTATGGGACCGGTCGTGAAAATGTTCACGCTCGGCCACAGCTTCATCCCGGATCGGATTCATTCGGGCGGACTTCGTTACCACGGCGATGCGCCATCGCTCTGCATGCTGGTCGACCACAAGATCGTCGAGCCTCGCGCGTACAAGCAGAAGGAATGCTTTGCAGAAGCCGTGCGGTTCGCGCGCTGCGAGGGCTTTCTGCCCGCTCCGGAGTCGGCCCACGCATTGAGGGCTGTGGCCCAGGAAGCGGCCGCCGCCCGAGAGGCGGGTGAGAAGCGGACCATCCTGTTCGGCCTGTCCGGGCACGGCCACTTCGACATGTCGGCATATGACGCCTACTTCGCCGGCAAGCTCGAGGACGTCGAGCTTTCACAGTCGCGGATTGACGCCGCCATCGAGGAGCTGCCTAGAGTTCCGGCCATGACGTGATCGCCCGAAATCGGGGCCAGGCGCGCGGAGTGCGCGGGACAGCGGCGGAAGAACGCCCTCAGTAACGCAGTGCGGGTGACGAGAGCATCATTGCTCGTGCCAACGGAGGACCCGCAGCGCGCGCAAAGTGTTCCACCGGCTGGGCCGGCCCTCGCCGTCCTCCATCGCGAAGTGGATCGCGCCGGCATGGGTGTTCTCCAGAAGCCAGGTACCGTCAGACTGCTTTTTGGATCGGAGCCAATCAATCGCTTCATCCACGCGCGGGTCCGGCGGATCCCCAGCCGCTCGGAAGTACTCCAGGCCACGCAGCACGTCGTAATGCCAGCGGGTTGGGAAAGAGAATTGCAGCCACGCCGGATCGACAACTTCGCCTGTGCTCCTACGCCGGAACAGCTTCCGTTCGAGGAGGTACTCTTCGCCCCGACGGCGAGCCGCGATGGATTCGGCCGAGCCACCGGTTGCGCGTTCGTGAGCCAGCAGCCCTTCCAGGACCCTGATCGTGGTGTGGAAGGACGAGCGAACCGAACCGTTCTCCACCTCGCAGTTCCACCCGCCGTCCTCTAGCTGTTCACCAACCAGCCGAGCGACGACACCATCCACGTCTTGCTCGAAGTAGGCGCCCAGCGCGACGGTCATGCCGTTGATACAAGGCTCGACCTCGCCGGCAAAGAACGGCTGACCGGCGTGCTCCCAACGGCAGTGCTCTCTGACCTGTGCCACCGCGCGGCGCACCTGGTTGCACTGTGGGTCGACCCCGAAGTCATGCAGCGACACGAGGCTGTATGCCGTGGCGGTCCAGGGCTGGCCCTTGGGCTGCTCGAGGTTGTCGGATTCAGTCCTCCGCGAGGGGAATAACGCGCCACCCACCCACTGGCCGTCTTCGCCTTGCAAGGCCAGCAGCCTGGCACCCCACCCCTCAGCGGCCACCCGCGCGCGCTCGGCCGCGACGACCTCGGCCGGCGCATCGGCAAGATCGCGCAACGCCTGCCAGCGGATGGCGGGATCGGAGTCGAGGAGCCAGTCCAGGACGGTCACCGGCCGAGTCTAGCAACCCCAGGCGCGGCCACTAAACCACGCGGGCGGCGCCTGACGTTTGCCCGTCGTTCTTGATCCCTCGAACCAGGAGCCAGAGCCCAACCACAGGCTCGGCTATGCCGATCGGCAAGGCGCCGATTCCGCGAAGCAGGTCCGAGGATTGCGGAAAGAGAAGGCTTCCAGTAAAAGCGACCAAGCACAGCAGAGAACCGACGAGACCCCAGCTCGCAAGGATTCGAGGAATGTAGGCGGACCTGAGAAACAGAAGGAAGAACGTCGCCGAACCGATGGAGAAGAACACCACGCTGACGTCAATCCCAGACGCAGATGTACGGGAAACCACGTCGGCAAGCGCGGCCAGCTGGTTGGCATCAAACGCAGGGTTGCGAATTGCGGCCAAATAGATGTCCAGCGAGGCGAAACCAAGGATGACCACGACCTCCCCGAGAACGGCCTCGACCACCCTGAAGAGCATTGCCGCCATGGCCAGATTCCCATCGAACGACTTGAGGGTTACGTAGAGGCCGATGGCCAGCAGGATGGTGGATAGACTGCCAACGAGACCGAAGAGAAGTCCGATCCGGTACAGGGTTTCCGATGCCGCGACCCTGTGGGCGACGTCGAGGAAACCGCCGCTCCCGCTGATCCTCGAAAGAATGATTACGCCAGTGAAATCGACGACCGTGAAGAAGTACATGACACCGGCAAATCGTGCGTAGGCATTTTGGGAAGCATCCGCCTTGGTAGCCACCTGCCCCTCCTTACGCGACATCCAGGCTCGTCCGAGAGCGGGCGTCCGGCCCGATTGATGGATGGATGACTTCTTCGCGCCTGACTGAAAACATCGCCCGTAGATACTGAGGGTAGCTACTGGTGGAGTCGCCGATCTCGCATCGAATCCATCTGGAGCCCCTCAAGGTCGGCTCGCGTTACGATCCGCCGAACGCGATGATGGAAGCATGAGTGCCACTGCCGCGTCAGAGGGCTGTTGACCTTGCGATCCGGGCAAGACATCGACGTCGTTTCCTCGTTCGCGCGCTGCCTGGCCGTGCTCCTGGACATTCCCGTCGCCGATGTGCCGCAGCAAGATGCCGAATGGGGGGATTGGACAGGGCAACTGCGCCAGTGGTTGGCGCGCCGCCACTTGGGCCTCGTGCGGCTGGCGAGCGCTACAACCTTCGAGTGGCCTGGCTACTGGATTGCGGTCGCAAAGCTAAACGATTCTCCCCGCGATGCGGCCGTTCTCATGTTCGGGTCGCCTTCCGGGGTGGTCTTGAGCCCAGCTGACGAAGCACTGGTCGGACGCCCGGCGAGCGATCTGGCCATCAGCGACGGGTATGTCATCGCCGCTTTCGAGCCCGTTCGGCGTGTGGTCACGCAGCACCCGAGCCTGGAGGGGCATGTCGTCGGGTTGTTCGTCGCCGAAAAGGCAAGCAGCCGGATGCGGGCGGTGGAGCGAGCTTCCGCGCTTGCCGGCCGAGGGCTGGATGGTGATCGGTATGCGGCCAAGGCCGGCACCTTCACGCCGAAATCCGCCACCTTGAAGGGTTACGACCTCACGCTGATCGAAAGTGAAGCGCTGGATTCTCTCAGGCTGCCTGACGGTGGCCAGCTCGGTTACGGCGAAGCGCGTCGCAATGTCGTGACCAAGGGGGTCGAGCTGAACGCGCTGGTGGGACGCAAGTTTGTGATCGGCGACGTTCTTTGCTTCGGCCAGCGCCTTTGCGAGCCCTGCAGCCACCTCGAGCGCCTGACCAAGCCTGGAACTTTGAGGATGCTGGTCCACCGCGGAGGATTGCGAGCTGATGTCCTCACAGACGGTGTGCTGGACGTAGGCAACAAGATCCGCGCCTCGGATTGAACGCCTAGACCAGCGGCTTCCAGCGGCGACGAAATTCGCGACCCTGCCACCAAGGCCTGACGCGGGGTCTCAGCGCGAGCACGAATTCGAGCGTGCCGGCGACCCACAGGCCACCGAGGCAGTACGCTCCGATCACATCGCTCGGCCAATGCTCGCCCATGTAGATCCGGGAAGGCCCCATCAGCACAACAACCGACGCCAGCAGCACGAGGACGACGTTCCGCAGAACTGAGCTCGACCAGACGATCCACACAATTCCGAAGGTGGTGCCGAACAGCACGGTGGCGAAGATCACATGGCCGGATGGAAAACTGAAATCAGCCAGGTGGCCGGCGAGGTGCACGAAGCTCGCAGTTGGGCGGGCCCGCTGAACGACATCCTTGGTCAAGCTGCCAAACCCGCCCGCCAGCAAGGTCGACACCACCACCACCACCGCCTCCAGCCGCAACCGCAGCGCGGCTAGCGCACCTGCAATCAGCACCACGCACACGATGTCGAGCGGAGCCCAGCCCAAGTCGCTGACGTGGAGGAGGATCCAGCTCAATACCGGCGCATTGACGCTCTGTATCGCCTGGGCCACGGGCGCATCGAAACCCGTGATCACATCCTCCTCGCGGACGAAGATCGCCAGGCCCACGAAACCAGCCGTGGCGGCGACGACGACGGTGGCGTAAACCCCGGCCAGCAGGCGCCCACGGCGCGCCTGTTCGGGCGCGCTCTCCTTGGGCGCCGTAACAGGCGCATTGGCGGTGACGCGATTCATTCGGCCAGCAAGCGCTGCATCGTTTGCTCCCCCTTAACAATGGCAACGACAGCGCGCTCGTACTTACTGTCTTGGAGATTCGAACAAACGTTGGCCTCCTGATTGACCGGATTCTCTACACGCGATTAGACCCGGTCGAGCGTCTCACGGCGTCCCAGCGTGTGCTTCCCGACTCAGATAGCGCTTTTCAATCGAGGCCACGAGCGAGTAGGTGGTGTCAACCATGTTGCCCACGTAGAGCCCGCCTGCCTGAGTGAGTAGTTGATAGGCGTCTTCCATCTGCCATCCATAATCGTCGACGAGCCAGCCAACCAACTCCGCGTAGGCGATGCGAGCGGCATCCTCCATCGGTCGTGCGCTTCCGACGGTCATGATCCGATCACCTGATTCGATCCTGGGCCACGAGATTTGGCGTCCCTTCAGCACGGTGAAAACGACGGTAACTTTGGAGGTGATTTCGAGTGCCACGCCGCATAGCTCCCCCTGTCCCTGCCGAGCGTGCGTATCACCCGTGTAGAAGAGGGCGCCTTCATTCCAGACCGGAAGGTACACAGTGTTTCCAGGGCACACGTCAGGAACGTCCATGTTTCCGCCGAACGGGCCGGGCGACAGGGCTGTGATCGCTTCCATGTCGGGCGCCACCGCGAGCGTCCCCATGAAGGGTTGCCACGGCAGAGAAAGACCTAGCTCGTCATTGACCAGCTCGCCCTGCCGGAGCCGCCAGACCCAGACCTTCTCCGCGAGCGACGGCTGCAGCGTGCGGGTGAGTGTGGTCGATGTGAGTCCGCCAAAGAACGGAATCAGGCAGCTGACCGCGAAATCCCGTGTCGGCTCGATGGCCTCGATCCTCACCGCCAGCACGTCGCCCGGTTCGGCGCCCTCGATGTAGATCGGGCCGGTCTGAGGGTTCAAGAACTTAGCGTTCGCGAGTGAATGGCTTGGTAAGTCCCGGGTCGACAGAATCCGGCTTTCGAATGCGTCCTCGCAGTGGATGATGACCCGTTGACCTTGAGCCACCCGCGCAATCGGCTCGCGATAAGGACTGAACACGTAGCTGAATGTCTCTGGGATGACCTCGATGGGCGCTTTCACACTCATTTCTTGCTTTACCTCTCGAGGGTGCTAGCCTTCGACTCGAATGCAGGCTCGCGTCGCGTGCCTCAGCCCCTTCGAAGTAGGCACTGTACGCGCCATGTTCAGGGGCCGCCACCGAGTCGACGTTGTGCTGGTGCCGCCGCCTCCTGCTCAGCCCGAGGTTGCCGCCGCGTGCGCCGATGCCGACCTTGTCATCGCCGACCGGCGGCACAAGCACCGAATCGACCGCATCGTCCTGGAGCAGATGCGGCGATGCCGGCTCATCCAGCAAGCCGCCGTCGGGTTCGATTCGATCGACCACCGCGCTGCCGCCGAGCACGGCATCCCAGTAGCCAATGCCGCCGGTTACAACAAGGAATCAGTGGCCGACTGGACGGTGATGGCGATGATCGCGCTCATCCGCAATTCATTTCGGCTGGACCGCCAGCTCAGGGCGGGTCACTGGCACGCCGAAGACCTGCTCCGCGGCCCCGAGACTATGGGCCGTGAGCTCGGCGCGTTGACTGTGGGGATCGTCGGGATGGGCAACATCGGCTCGGCTGTCGCGCGCCGGCTCGCGGCGTTTGGCTCCCGGATCCTGTTCGCCGACGCCGTCCCCCGGACCATCGCCAATGCAGTCCAGGTGGACCTCGACACACTTCTCCGGGAAAGCGACATCGTGTGCGTCCACACGCCGCTTGATGTCGATACGAAGGCGCTGATGGGCAAGCAAGCTTTGTCGCGGATGAAAAGGGGGTCTTACGTGATCAATGCAGCTCGCGGCGCGATCGTTGACGAGGCCGCCCTCGTTGACGCCCTGCTTTCTGGGCAGCTCGCCGGTGCCGCACTCGACGTATTCGAAACGGAACCACTGCCAGCCGATTCGCCTTTGCGGGGCCTTGAGAATGTTGTGCTCGCGCCGCATCGCGCGGGGGCGACACTCGAGGCCGATGCACGATTGATCGACGTGGTTGGAGACAACCTCATGCGCGTGCTCGACGGGAAGCCGCCGCTCAACGTGGTCAACGGTGTGACCGCTGCGAGCGTCCGATGAATTCGCTTCGCGAGCGTTGGACGGCGGGCACAGCGACGTTTGGCGCATGGTGCACGATCCCCAGCTCGTGGACCGCCGAACTCGCGGCGCGCTCAGGTCACGACTGGGTCTGCATCGATACCCAGCATGGCCTCATCGGCTACGACGTCATGGTGCCCATGCTCCAGGCCATCTCCGCCGGCGGCGTTCCGTCATTTGTGCGCGTGCCCTGGAATGAGCCGGGCTCGATCATGAAGGCGCTCGATGCCGGTGCCGGCGGTGTCATCGTGCCGATGGTCAACTCCGTCGGCGAGGCCAAGACCGCGGTGGCCGCGTGCCGCTACCCGCCGGCCGGCATTCGAAGCATGGGTCCGATCCGAGCGCGCGAGGTCGACGATGAATGGCGGCATCCGATTTGCGTGGTGATGATCGAGACCGTGGAGGCGGTCGCCCGAGCTCGCGAGATCCTGGCCGTCCCTGGAATCGACGCGGTGTTCGTCGGGCCTAACGACCTTGCGGTCTCGGCCGGGGTCGACTCGAGCTACGAAGGCAGCGATCCGAAGCATCGCCGGCTCATCGAGGAGATAGTCGATGCCGCGCGCGCCAATGGGGTCGCCGCGGGGATCATGTGCGGCTCGGCCGAGGTCGCGCTGCAGTGGCATCGAATCGGCTTCGTCATGCTTGGGCTCCAAAGCGACACCAGGCTGTTGGAAGCCGCCTCGATACGCATCGTGGCCGCCGCCAGGGAGATGATCCCAAACGAGGGTTGACGCAACGGTGTTCTAGACGGGACTGGGCGCAGATGCCGGCGGCGGTCCGGCCCGCCGGAGCGAGCGAACCGCTAGGAATCCAAGGAAAAGGATCGCGAGCACAACCCATGCCACCGCGTTCTGGTGTGTCGTAAAGGGATTCGTCAGCGCTGAAACGACCGCCACGGCTATCGCCACCATGACGCCAACTTCAAGTGGGCCGGCAGCCAACACCATCGCAGCCGCCGCGTCGAGCGCCAAATAATCCTGCGGATGCCAATAGGTGGCGAACAGGAATGAACCCAACAGGCCGGAAACGACCACCGGCCAGGCGACGTTGGTACGGCGGGCCTGAACAGCAACCGCAATCACCGCGAAAACCACAAGTGTCCGAATGGCGATGACGGCGGGGCCATTGCCTACGATGACGCCCAGGGTCCTCGCCCTCTCACCCGACGCCTGGGGGGCGAGCAAGGTGGCGGCGTAGCCCTGAATGCCGTCGGGATGAAGCGTCAGGAGCATTCCAACGGCCGCCACCAGGGCCACGGCCATGAAGCCCAGCAGCGCTCGCGTGCGGCCCGAAACCAGCAGAGCCAGTGGAAGCAGCAGGACAAGGTAAGGCTTGAAAAGGGCTACCGCCAGGATCGCACCGCCGAGGAAATCTCGGCGTGACTCGAGCATCCGCCAGCCTGTCAGTAGACCGGCCGCGGCAAGAATCGTTACTTGCCCCTCATAGGCGGAGAACCACAAAGGGCCGAGCGCCGCCCACCACAGCAAGTACAACCCCAGCGAATGCTGTCGGGGGCGGGCGTACAGCACGGCGGCCGCGAGGACGACTGCGCTGAGTCCGACCCAAACCCAATACGCGGCAGGGTATCCGAGCGCCGTCAGCGGGGCCACCACCCAGGTGATGGGCGCCGGGGTCAGCAGTGCGTACCACGGTCCAGCCGGCTGCAGCGCAGCCACGGCCAACTGATGGAGCTTGACATCGTAGATGTGGGACCAGCCGTATCGCAGCCCGACCTCGGCGCCCGCGTAATACAGCCTGAAGTCGTTGTGACCAAAGGATGTGGCCAGGTAGGTCAGATAGACAATGAGGTTCAGCGCGGCTGAGGCGATCAGCAAGCCGACCAGAACGGGCCGCACCATCGAGAGCGGATAAGGCTTAGCGAGCAGCCGCGCAGCAATTGATGAACTCCAGTGCGAGGGGTTCCTCAAAGCGGCGATGGCGTTGAACTCCTCCCGCTAGATCGCGGTCGTGAATGAGACTCAACTTCTGGGACGGCGACAAGGGTGATCACCTCTTGACCTAACTGGATCGTATCTGGACGAAATTTTCCCTTAAGTGCTGCAACCTGGGAATTCGCTGGGAGTCGACTGGGAACGTCTCGCGGCCACAAGACAATGACGACAAGCGCAACCAACCCGACCGGGCAGACGATTGCTATCCGCAGCCCTATACCGAACGGTCCGCGGTCGCCAATCGCCGCCTCCAACGTGACTGCGCCGGTACCTGGGGGCGGATGTTGAAGCTGGCTCACATAAGCCTCGAGGCCGTGTGTTCCTTCCTTCAAAAGCGCAACTCCTGCCACGGCAGTCGTGGCGATCGACCAACTGATAAACGCCCGATGACGCCCGGATACTGCCAGCGCGACGGGGACGACAAACGCGAATCGGCCTGAAACCAGATGCGAAGCGGGGGCCATTGGACGGAGTTAGGCCAGATGGCTCCTTCCAATGCCCCTAACCAACTACCCAATGCAGCGACAGCGAGTTTCACGGTGTTGAAACGCTTTGCCAGCGCTTGCCGGCAGCCCAGGCGCTGCTGCTTTGTATACTCCGGACGCCTTGCGGATTGTCGACATGCGAACCGACACGCTCACCATGCCGAGTCCCGACATGCGGCGCGCAATGGCGAATGCCGAGCTCGGTGACGATGTCTTCGGGGAGGACCCCACCGTGAACCGCCTCCAGGACGTGGCCGCGGAGATGTTCGGCAAGGAGACGGCGCTATTCGTCAGCAGCGGCACTATGGGCAACCTTTTAGGGCTTCTAGTCAACGCCCGCCACGGTGAAGAGCTGATCGCTGACGCGGATTCTCACGTGTTTCTAGCTGAGGCGGGCGGAGCTGCCGCCCTAGGTGGAATCCAGATCATGCCGGTCCGTACCGAGGGCGGAATCATGGAGCCGGACCAGGTTGCCCAGGCGATCCGCCCCGAAGATCAACACTATCCGCGCACCGCGGCGGTGACATTCGAAAACACTCACAATCGGCACGGCGGCATCGCCTGGCCGTTAACAGCCCTCCGAGCCGCTTCTCAACAGGCTCGAGATAGTGGAATCGCTGTGCACATCGATGGCGCTCGAATTTTCAATGCTGCCATTGCCGTCAAGGCGGATGTAAAGGACCTCGCAGCCTGCGCCGACACATTGTCCTTCTGCCTGTCTAAGGGCCTGGGCGCCCCTGCGGGAAGCATTCTGATCGGGCCACACGCAAAAATCGCAGAGGCTAGGCGATGGCGAAAGATGCTCGGGGGCGGGATGCGCCAGATCGGAATGCTGGCCGCAGCCGGTTTGTACGCCCTCGATCACATGGTGGACCGTCTGGCCGAGGACCATGCCAACGCAAGAACACTGGCGGAAGGCCTTGCTGAGATCCAAGGCATCAAGCTCGACCTTTGGCGAGTTCAAACCAACCTCGTGATCTTCGAGGTGAACGGGATATCGATAGAGGGCTTCCTTGACGAGTGCCGGAAGCGCGGGCTCAGGGCGGATGCAAGCGGCCGAACTCACGTGCGCTTCGTCACCCGCTACGGGATCGACGCAGAGGATGTCCAGAGTGCCCTCAAGGTGGTCTCGGAGGTGCTCGGCGCAGGCTGACGTAAGTCGGAATGGTCGCCGGCAGGGTCGGCGTGTGTCGCAAGCCGATCCCCTAACGGCCACGGGAACCTTGGGTGGCCCGAGCCCACGCCGATCCGAGGTCGGGTATTCCGCAGCAGAATTCGAACCCTGAACCTTGCGGTTAACAAGATCGACCCCCTCCGTTCATACGCGGCGGTTGAAGACGGCTTGGCGACCAGCAGCCAGTTTTGAGTTGCAGGCTGGACAGTTCAGTGCGATCCTCATGTGGCGGAAGGAGAGATGGAACGCGATCACGACAACTCCCACATAGCGAGCGCGAGTAGAACGATCGGGAGGATCGAATGAGGCGTGCGATGACCGGACTTGCCTCGCTGGCCGGGGTTCTGCTCCTCGTCGGCGTCGTCGCGGGGGGTATCTACCTTCGATCGCTGCATGCACAGGTCGTGGTCGGCCAGGCCGACGCCAGCCCGAGTTCGACCGAGCCGTCGGACGGCCCGACGCCTATCGTCACACCGTCTCCGTCGCCGACGGAGGTCGCCTCGCCAATCGCTGCGTCCCCGTCACCCGCGCCACCGCCGGCTGCCGATCTACCGACACATCCAGCACCAACCTGCCCTCCAGAGGTGATCACGAGCTTTACGGCCAAAGCCGCGCCACGGTCGGTGATTCTTTCGTGGACGGTGTCCGGCGGGTGCGGAGACGAAACGGGCTGGTTCCAAGGATCTTTCGGAACGCACAGCCAAGGGACGACGATGTATCCGGGGCTGTGGGTTATTCAAATTCATCGCGCCTGGAGGACCTATACGGATCATCCTGCGAAGCCAGCTAACGCAGGCCCGGTGTGCCTCTTCTCGCTGACCTACTACTTGGGTCTTAACGGAACTGCACCAGATGGTCGATCTGTACCGCTAGCCACTGCTGAAGTCTTCGATGTGAACTTATGCTGATCGCCGTCTCGACCGTCAGCTGGTCGGCTGGCGATAAGGGCTAACTGACTAGAGCACTAACCGGCCGCGACCCGACCAAAGCCGCGGCCCGATGTCCTGATCGCGATGGTTTCGGCGGTGGCGTCGTCGACCGGCACCTCGTACAAGGGCGCGAACCGCGCCACCTGGGTCAGAAGTCAAAAGGCAGTGCCCATCATCAGGAACTGGAGCGGAGACGCGCCCTTTTCGGTACCGCCACGAGCAAGAGGCTCGTCGGCCTCGACGGTGAACTTTCCCATCCGGCCCTCGAGGTGGACGTCCTCGATGATCCGCGCCACGGCTCGCGTTGTTACGGTGCGCTGATCTGGTTGCTTGGCGCCCATCTCAACTCGCAGACGCTCGATCTCGTGCATCTGCTTCTGCAGGTTCACCCGGCCGCGGCGAGGGAGAGGCGTGTTGCTCATCCGCGGTCGACCAGGACCGCCACGGATTGGCCTTGGCTCATTCCAAGAGTTCGATGGCCGGCGACCGGCGCTGGCGACCTCAATGCACCAGTACCTCGCCGAGTATCACTTCGCCCTCTGCGGATACTCGTCGTGCCGGCGAAGCCAGAGCTGCGAGTCGGCTTCGTTGCGACCCTTGGGGGCACGGTCGAGGATCGGGTAGTACCCCATCAGAAATTCCAGACCACGGGCCGTGGTGGAGTAGGCGTGGAAGACGGCATCATCGTCGCGGACGAAGGTGCTGAAGCCGGGGCCCTCCGACAAGTAGCCGACAACGTCGGTTCCGGAGGCGCTTGCAAGGTGGTCTACGACCGGTGGTATCCCCGCCTCGATCATGGGCTGGATCGCTTCGCGGGTCTGTTCCTCGGTCCGTGACACGCTGAAGTCGAAGTTGAACTCGCTGCCGGCCGATGAAACCCAGGGGAAGCTCCAGCCCATCCGGCGCTTGTAGGCCAGGAGCTTCTCGAGCGGCGCGCGCGAGACGTAGACCATCGTGACGTCGCGGGCGTTGAGATGAGGAACGACGCCGTTGACGGCATCGGCGCTGGAGGAGCAGGTCGGGCACCCCGCCTCATAGCTCGGGCCGAACATGAAGTGGTAGACGAGGAGCTGTGACCTACCGTCGAAGAGCTCGGTGAGCGTCCTGATCCCTCCGTTGGTCTCGAAGCTGTACTCCTTCTCGACCCGAACCCAAGGCAGCTCGCGCCTTTGCCGCGCGAGGTCGTCGCCCATTCGCGTGTGCTCCTTTTCGCGCACAAGTAGCGCCTCGCGAGCGGCCAGCCACTCCTCCTGGCTTGTCACCTTGTGGGCAGTCATGCTTTCCTCCGGTCGATTAGTTCAAACAGCTGTGTTTGCTGGAGGCTCCATAGAGCCGCGCGCCGCTCACCAGTCGAGCATGACCCGGCAACAGACCGTCGGGCTCGATGTACCTTCTAGTGGTGGCGGAGTGGGAAGACGGCCGCAGGCCGCTGATCGGGCGGCTCATTGGAGTCCTTCTACTGGTTAGTTTAGCGGCCAGCTTCGTGGACCCAGCCGGTACAAGCAACAAACTGTTCGCCACGCTCTCGACACGTCAGATAGTTGACTGGGCGGCTCACAACCAATCCGGAATTTCGGTTACTGGGTTCGTGGATGGGCTGCAGAACAGCCTCCTTGCAGTCGCTGTGGTGCTTCTGATCCGGCTCATTCGTGGCCGCGGCATTCTTGCTGCGGCGGCGTATGTGTCCGTGGCCGCCTTCATGGCTATCGGCTGGGTCAAAGCGGGGACTACGTGGGCGCTCGCTGACACGGCTGAGCAGAGCGGGAGCGATGCGGGGGTGGTTGCACTCTTCAAGCTCGTCCACGTGATGACGTTCACTGACGGCTTCTGTTTCGCGATCGCTCTCGGCTGCGTGTCCGCGCTGATCTTGCTCACGCGCCTGCTCCCCGCGCCGATCGCATGGCTCGGCTTCGTGGTCGCACTGGTGCATTTCTTGGCTGTACCGACGCAACTGCTACTCACGGGCACCGTCGGGGGAATCACTGGACCCATCAGTGTTGTCTTCGCGCTCTCATGGCTCGTCGCAATGGCCGTCCTCATGCTCGTGCGGCCTGTTTGGGAACCAACCGCAATTGGAACCCCGAACCAATGAGAATTGGCTCGGACCAGGGATTCGAATCCTGAACCTTGCGGCTAACAGATCGCTGCAGCCCGTTCATAACTCGTGATCTGAATTCGGAATCGCCGGTGCCGGTGACCAACCTTTCGTAGATGATCGTGCTCTGGCTGGTGCGCTGGAGAGAGACGAACATCTTCTAGCCGACAGCGACCAAAGACTCACGGATGATCTCCGCCGTGAACGGATCGATCCTGCTTTGGACAGCCACTTGTTTACGGCTGCTGGCCGTACGTTTCGAGCGCCGCTCTGTCGCTGACGTAACCCTCTTTGACGTCCGCCAGCACCCGTTCGCGCGACCTCTTGCGAGGATCGCCCCAGCCGCCGCCGGCACCGGTGATCAGCCGCGCGATGTCTCCTCTGCGCAGATGAACGCGAGCACCTTTGCCAAACCGATTCGGCGGGCTGCCATCAGCACGGATGACCTCGATGTAGTTTGGAGAGCCCGCCTGTCCGCCCGCCACGCCCCACGGCGGAAACTTGGCGCGGCCGAACGTTGCGGTGAGGAACATCCCCTCCTCGCCCAGGATCCGATAGTCGCGCACTAGACCGAGCCCGCCGCGGTACTCTCCGGCGCCTGCTTCGACAGGGTTCAGCGCGTACTGGTCGACCACGATGCCGTACTTCTGCTCGCACACCTCGGCCGGGATGATGTACGTCTCGCCGTCACCGATGCAGACGAGGCCCGATTCCCCGTCCTTGTCCACGCCCGCACCCCAACCGCCCGCCTGTGGCTCGACCATGATCACCAGGTCGCCCGTGTCAGCGTGATTGCCGGCGAGTATCAGCCCACAGACTGAGAGGAAGTGGCCGGCGGTCATCCGCTCCGGCATGTGCGGAGCCAGTGCTTTCCAGACGAGGTCGACAGAATTGAGCAAGGTTTCCCAGTAGGTCGAGACCGGTGCCGGGCGCACGGCCGAGAAGATGTTGCCCTCGGGACAAATGACCTTCAAGGGCCGGAAGCCACCCTCGTTCACCGGAGTGTCCGGGTTGGTCAGGGCCTTGAAGATGGTCCGCATGCCGCCCATCAGGCCTGTCCGTGTGCAGTTGACGGGACCTCGCGCCTGGGGCCCCGATCCTGTGAAGTCGGCGACGAACTCGTCGTCGCTGATGGTCACCTTGACTCTGATCGGGATGGGGTCGGGCGTCAGCCCGTCATCATCGATGAAGTCCTCGGCTTCGAAGACGCCTTTGGGGAGCTTGGCCAGATCGAGCCGAACCTGACGCTCGCCCTGGGTCAACAGGTAGTCGACTCCGGCCTGGACCTGCTCGACGCCGTGCTTGGCGCACAGCTCGGTGAAGCGGCGGTCGGCCATCCGGAGTCCCGCCGCCTGGGCGTACATGTCGCCGAGACTCATCTCCGGCGTCCGCACGTTGGCCCGGATGATGTCGACGACGCTCGGCAGCGGCTTGTGGTCGACATAGAGCCGGACGCACGGCAGCTGCAGGCCTTCCTGGAAGACCTCGGTCGCATCCGTCGTCCAGCTGCCCGCGTCCTTGCCCCCCACCTCCGTCCAATGCGCCTTGTTCGCGGCGAAGGCGAGCAGCTCGCCCTTGTAGAAGAGAGGCATCACCATTGCGACGTCGGAGAGGTGGGTGCCGCCCCCTGTGTAGGGGTCATTGGTGGCGAAGATGTCGCCCTCCCGGATCTGCTTCAGGCCGAACTTGTCGAGCACCGACTGCACGGTGAAAGTGAGGATGCCTGCGAAGGCGGTGACGCCGTTGGTCTGGGCGATGAGCTGCGCTTTGTGGTCTGTAATCCCGCAGGCGAAGTCGAGGACCTCGTAGATGATCGTGCTCTGGCTGGTGCGCTGCAGCGAGACGAACATCTCCTCGGCGACGGCGACCAGGGACTCGCGGATGATCTCTGCCTCGAAGGGGTCGATTTTTGTCCTTACGGCCATCGTTCTACACCCCCGTCTCGATGACGAGGTTGCCGATCCGGTCCAAACCGCCTCGCTGGCCCGGGTAGATGACGGTGGTTGAGGCTTCCTCTTCGACGATCGCCGGGCCTTTCACCTCTTCGTCGAGCGCCAGCCGGCCGCGCTCATAGAGAGCTGCCTCGTGGATCCCATCCTCGTCGAAGTCGACCGTCCTTCGACCCTTGGTTGCCGTACCACGCGCAGCGGTTGGAGCGAAGGCCGAGAGGTCGGGATTCGGAACCCGCACCAATCCGGTCAGGTGCAGGTTGACGAACTCCACGGGCCCCTCGAGCCGGAACATGAAGGCGCTCTCGTGACGTTCGTGGAATCGGGCAGTCACTTCCGCGAGCGACGCCTGCCCGTCAGGTACTGGGACGCGAACCGTGTGCTCCTGGCCCGCATAGCGCATGTCTGCCGCGCGCGCGGTCACCACATTGGCCGTGTCGAAGCCCTCGTGCTTGAAGAACAGGAGCGCATCACGTTCGAGCTCGTCGTACCTTCGATAAACCGCGCCCATGGTTTCGTCGGTGGCTCTGAGCACTGTCGTGCGGGTGAAGTCCTGTTTGTAGTCTGTGGTCAGCATGCCCCAAGCGCTGAACTCGCCTGGGGCCGGCGGAATGATGACCTTGCGAATGTGAAGCTCCCGCGCCAGAGCTGAAGCATGCATCGGGCCGCCGCCGCCGAAGGCCACGAGGACGTATTCGCGCGGGTCATGGCCTTTGCGGACCGATACGAGCTTGATGGCGTTGACCATGTTCGCGTTCGCGAGGCGAATAATTCCCCTGGCCACCTCGTCCACCGGCATCCCGAGCTTGGCCGCGAGCTTTCCGGTCGCCTTACGCGCCTGCTCGAGCGACAGTGGCATCTCACCTCCCAGGAAATAGCTCGGGTTGATGCGGCCGAGCAGCAGGTTGGCATCGGTGACAGTGGGCTCCGCACCGCCCTGCGTGTAGCTGGCGGGACCGGGCACCGCACCGGCGCTCCGGGGACCAACACGCAGCGTCCCGATCGGATCGAGCCAGGCGATCGAACCACCGCCGGCTCCGATCTCGACGATGTCGACGACCGGCACTTTGACCGGATACCCAGCCCTCCTCGCGTCCTGCTCGATCCGGTATTCGGTCGTCACCTTGACCTCGGCTCCCTCGATGAGGGACGTCTTGGCAGTCGTTCCACCGATGTCGAGAGTGATCAGGTTGCGCTCGCCGATCTCCAGGCCAATCGCCAGGGAGCCAACGACCCCACCCACCGGCCCCGATTCGATCATGTGGATCGGCTGCTCTTTGGCGAATCCAAAGGAAGCCATGCCACCGTTGGACTTCATCACGTTGAGCGAGCCCGACATCTCAAGCTTGCGAAGGTCCTGGAAGAGGGAATCGAGATAGTTGCTCGCAACCGGTCTCACGTAGCTGTTGAGGACCGCGGACGATGTCCGCTCGTACTCGCGCCACTCCTGGGTGATGGCGTGGGATGGCGTCACCAAGACTCCAGGCAAGAGCTCCTCCAACATCTCAGCACAGCGAGCTTCATTGCTTGGATTGGCATAGCTGTGCAGAAAACAGACCGCCACCGCAGATACGCCCTGGGACCTGATTTCATCGGCAACTGCGCGCACCGACTTTTCATCGAGAGCCTTGATGACGTCGCCCTTGTAGCCGACGCGCTCATCGACCTCGAATCGAAGATGCCGAGGCACGAAGGCTGCTTGCTTCTGGAAGCGCAGGTTATACATGTCAGGCCGGTTGGCCCGAGTTATCTCGAGGACGTCGCGGAATCCACGCGTCGTGACCAGCGCCGTCGGCGCGCCCTTGCGCTCGGTCAGCGCGTTGATCACAACGGTCGTGCCGTGGACGAAGAATGCGACCGTTCGAGGATCGAGACCAGACTTGCGAATCGTGTCCGCAATCCCTCGATGGAACTCGGGCGGCGTGGAGGCAGCCTTGGCCAGCGTGATCTTTCCGCTTTCCTCGTCAAGCGCCACCAGGTCGGTGAAGGTGCCTCCGATGTCAGTGGCCATTCGTACACGCATCACCGACCTCGCCCATCGACCGCCGCGGCCGGTACCGCCGGGCCCACATTCCGACGTTTGGCTTCGGCGGCGAAGTCACGGAGCAGGGCATCGAGCCAGCGCGCGAAAGAAACCCTATCCCCCATCACGCTGTACTTCTGGGCGTCGATCTCCGCCTTCATCTGCGAAAGGAAGACGTCGCCGCGAGCGCCTTCGAGCATCCGGCTCACGCCCTCGATCATCCGGAACGGTCCGTAGATCAGCGGCTCGTCGATGCAGTCGCGCGCGCTGGCCACCAGGTAGAGGATGTTGACGAATAGCTCTGCCACGTCGGTCTTCGCTGTTGCCGCGGGTCGGGCTCCAGGCAGCGGGAGCGTGGGTGGATTCCAGATCTTGCCAAAACCGTTCCGGTAGATGACAGCAGGGGGGTTCTTCATGGGAGGTGTCGGCGTCGGGGTGGGGTGTCCCACGGCGACGAGGATGTCGGGCCTCACGTTTTTGGGCATGTCCAGGACTACCTGAAGCGCGACGTCGTTGGCGCAGCGGACGAAACATGTGGCCAATCCGAGCGCGACGGCGGCGAGGGCCATGTTCTCAGCCGCGGCGCCGGCATCGACAAGCGATAGGGTGTCGCGGCCCTGGACTCCCATCGAGGCTTCGGCCCGGTCGAGGTCGGTGCAGATGACGATGACCGCGGGCGAGTTGGCGAGAAAGCTTGGTGTGACCTGGCGCACCGTCCGCATGAGGTCGGGATCGGTCACTACCAGGATTCGGCGGACGAGCTCGGCACCCCCCATTGGCGCGCGTCCGGCCGCCCATACCAATCTCGCCAGCAACTCCTCGTCCACAGGCTCGCTCGTGAACGAGCGGTGGAACCGGCGTTTGCGAATCGATTCCAGGACGTCCATGCCCGCCTCCTCAGCTCAATTGCTCAATGGGAGTGAAGTCGTGGTCGAGTCCGAAGGCCCGAGGCCCGAAGACGTCAAGGGCCTCAGGCGTGCGCATGATGTCCGGCGTCGAGACCACCATCACCTTGACCCGCTGCCCGTAGCGGATGCTTTCGGTGGTGATGGGCTCGGCGGTCTCCGCCTCCAGAATGCAGATCAGGTCCGGCACGATGCCTCGGACGTGGCCATCGACCCGCGCAATCAGGTGTTCGTTCTGAAAGTTCAGATCGAGTGGCGGGCCATCGCCATCCGACTCGATTGTCGCGTGGCCCTTCGCGAAACCTTCGGTGGTGCGGCGGAAGATGTCCGCGACTTTGCCCTCAAATATCACGCGGCCGTAGCGATAAGGCGTGTCCTTGAGCATCTCGATGAGCGATTGAAAAGGGTCCTGGTGGCTCTCCCTTGCCTCGCGCAAGCAGCGGCCGATCCGAATTCCTAGGCTGATGGTGCCGTGGATGGACGTGCGTTTGGCGGTAGCGCCGTCCATGCTGTACTCCGCGATATAGGCGGCGCCCCCCATCCGAATCGTGATGCCTCTTGCCAACCACTCCATGGCTTTGTTGTCGTGGGCCGTGAGGATGGTGGTGTCACCGAATTCGTTGGTGATCGCCATCGGGGTTCCAGGCACCCCGTAAACGTGGAAGGTCTCCATCTGGAGCTCGGGGAAAGCGCGACCCATCCCGTCGGCGTCGATCACGGGCAGGCCGAGCCTCGCCCCTACCACCAAGGGCATCGTGGAGTTGATCCCCCCGCACTCGATCGGCATGGTCGCGTAGGCACGCCGACCCAGGTGCGCCTCCAGCGCGCGCAACGAAGCGACGGCCTCGTGCCCGCTCGGGATCTTCTCCACCAACACGGTGGGGGCACCCATCATCGCCGTCGGGATGACGAACGCATCGTCGGGCACCTCCTCCGGGGAGATCAGGGTCACGCGACCACCCTCGGCCAGTGCCTGCTCCACCATCAAGCGCCCGACATATGGATCACCGCCTCCCCCGGTGCCCAGGAATGCGGCACCACGGGCGAGATCCCGAAGGTCTTGAGCCGTCAGCTCGCGCCCCATCTCCTCAGGCCCGCACCGCTGCGCCGAAGCGTTCTTCCACCGGCACGTAGTCGATGTCGTACCCGAAATAGCGCGGCCCAACCAGAGCTAGCCCAGCCGGTGTCCGCCACTTGCCGTCGCAAGGAGTCGCAATCACGGTGACCCTGAAGCCATAACGAAGTTCTTCGGTGGTGATTGGTTCGCCGGTCTCCGCACCGAGCACGATGATGAGGTCCGGCACCGACGCCACGATCTCGCCGTCGCGAATCGCGACCAGGTGCTCGTTTTGGAAACGGATCACTAGCGAGGCGCCCGTGTCGCCCTGAACGCCGTCGATACGGGCCTCGCCCTTGGCGAAGCCGGCTTCCGTTCGCCGCTTGACGTCAGCGACCTTGCCTTCGAAGACTCGATAACCGTCGAGTCGCTGAAGGATCGCGTTGACTGGATCGCCGTGCGCCATGCGAGTCTCGCGGATGAGGCGCCCGAGCTCCTGGGCGAGCCCGATTGTCCCGGGCACCATCGATTCTTTGAGCTGTTGTCCTGAGAGGACGAAGAGCGCAATCATGGCTGTGGCACCCATGTCGACCGTGATCGAGCGAGCTAGACGTTCGGTCCAGCGGTTGTCGACAGTGGTGATCAGTGCTGTGTTGCCCTTTTCGTCGGCCAGCGCCATCGGGGTCGCGGAGATGCCAAACATGGTTGGCGTCACCATCTGGATCTCGGGAAAGGCGCGGCCCATGCCGTCTGCATCCACCAGGGGGATCTTCATCTGTGCGGCGACGCTAAATGGCGTCGTGGAGTTCAGTCCGCCCGCTTCGATCGAGACTGTGTGAGTGATGCGCCGCCCGAGATAATCCTCGAGGGTTTTGAACGCGCGGATGATCTCGTCTCCGCGCGGCAGCTTCTCCACCATCACCGTGGGGGCGCCCATCATGGCCGACGGCACGACCAGGGCGTCGTCGGGAACCTCGTCGGCGTCGACCAGCGTGACGGGCCCGTGCTGGCGGATGGCCTGCTGGGCGAGCAGCTTGCCGATGTACGGGTTGCCACCTCCGCCGGTGCCGAGTACTGCCGCGCCGATCGCGAGGTCCTCCAGGTCCGCCTCAACTACTTGTCGCATGACATCTCCTTACACCTCCAGCGCGACCCGGCTGCGTTCGAAGTCTTCTGTCGAGATCTCACCGTCGGCCGCCCGCCAGCAGGCGACCATGTGTTCAGCCCCAACTGCTCGCAAGACTTGCTTCTCCTGCCGGCATCGGTCCTTGGCAAACGGACAACGCGGGGCGAGCCTGCACGCGGGCGGCGGATTGATCGGCGAAGGCACCTCGCCAGGCAGCATCAGGCGAGTCTTGCGATCCAGGAGATCGTCTCCCGGCACCGCCGACATCAAGGCGCCGGTGTAGGGATGGCGTGGCTCCGTAAAGATTTCCGCTGTCGGGCCCAGCTCGACGACCTCGCCCAGGTACATGACCGCAACGCGGTCAGTCAGGTATCCGATCACCGATAGGTCATGCGAGATGAAGACCTGGGTCAGGCGCAGCTCTTCTTTCAAGTTTCGTAGCAGGTTGATCAACTTCGCCTGGACCGATACGTCGAGCGCTGACGTTGGTTCGTCCAGGACGACGAGGTCTGGTTTGGGAGCGAGAGCCCGCGCAATACCGACTCGCTGTTGCTGTCCCCCGGAAAGTTCATGCGGGTACCTGTCAAACAGCTCGTCCGAGAGTCCCACCCGATTGAACAGATCGTGCACCTCGATGCGGACCGCACCCGGAGCCACAAGCCGGTGCAGCAGCAGCGGCTCCGCAACCGTCTGCCACACCTTCATCCGCGGGTTCAACGAACCGAGCGGATCCTGGAAGACCATCTGCAGCTTGGGCCGAAGGCGCCTCAGCCTGCGGCCATCGAGCCGCGTCAGGTCGACTTCGCGAAAATGGATCGAGCCAGACGTGGGCGTTTCGAGGCGCAGGGCCACCCGGCCAAGGGTCGACTTTCCGCACCCGCTCTCGCCGACCAGGCCAAGGGTCTCGCCGCGACGCACGCTCAGCGAAACGCCATCGACAGCCCGCACCTGCTCCGTCCGGAACGCGCCTGTCTTGATCGGATAGTGCTTGACCAGGTCCTCGATCGCGAGCATCACCGGATCCGGCGCCGGCACGGGCACGTCTGTCGCCTGCACTCGCTCAGCCACCCGCCGCCACCTCTTGTTGCAGCGCCACCGGGTTATGGCACGCAACCCGCTGGCCCGGTTCCATGGGTTCGAGGGCCGGCTGCTCACGCGAACAGACGCTGACGGCATTCGGGCAGCGCGGATGAAACCGACATCCACCGGGTGGGTGCATGAGGTTGGCGACGTTGCCTGCAATCGTCACGATGTCACCTTTCAGGCCGAGCCGCGGCCGAGATGCAAGCAGCGCCTTCGTATACGGATGGCGCGGGGACCCGAACAGGTGCTCCAGACGGCCGACCTCCACAATTCTTCCGGCATAGAGCACGGCCACCCGATCGCAGATCTGCGCTGCGAGTGCGAGGTCATGGGTGATGAGCAGCATCGCCATTCCCGTGCGCTGACGAAGTTCGCGCAGCAGCTGAACAATCTGGTACTGAGTCGTCACATCGAGACCGGTCGTCGGCTCGTCCGCTATGAGAAGGCGCGGTTCGCAGGAGAGCGCAAGCGAGATCATGATTCGCTGCGCCATCCCGCCGGA
>VBHB01000127.1 GCA_005880315.1 Chloroflexota bacterium
AGGCGAAGTTCGTGCAGTCGCGCCCCGCGCCCCATGTCATCTCCGCGAGCGCCCCGCAGTTGGCGTCGTTCTCGATCTCGACCGGCATGCCGAGGCGCTTCTCCATCTCGGCCGCGATGCGCAGCCCGCGCCAGCCGGGCAGGATGGTCGCCGAGCCGACCGTGCCGCGCGCTCGGTCGACAGGGCCGGGGATGCCGATACCCGCGCAGACGACCGCCTCGCGCTTGACGCCGGCCTGCTCCAGGACCTCCCCGACCATGCGCGCGGCCGCGTCCAGGGCGTCGTCGGCCTGGCGGTCTACGTCGACCTCGTATGAGCACGCGCGTCGGGCGCTTTGGCGTCGACCTCGAACACGACGCCCCCTTCCTTCAGCTCGGCGACCAGCGTGGAGACGGTGGTTCGTGACAGGCCGGTCGCCCGAGCGATCTCGGCCTGGCTGGTGCGCCCGTGCGTCCGCAGGACGCCCACGACGCGCTCGCGGTTGCGCTCGCGGAGCCACGCGAGCGACCCGTCGCCCCTACTTTTCGATGGTCTGCCAGCCACGCCCGCACGAAATCATGGCCGCATCCGGGGGTTTGTCAAGACCTCGTACATCGTGCGGGGCGCACATATCGATCTCTTGACAAACTCCCGGGCGTGCGCAATGCTCTCGCCGGGCGGATAATCCGCCAGGGCTGAGTAGGGACCTGTCTGCCGGCGCACTCTCGCCCCGGGACGGCCGGGAAGAAGGCGACAGGAGAGGCTAAATAGGAGAGAGAACCATATGAGGTTCGCCAAGCTCGTCCCGACGCTTTTGCTCGTCGGGTTCGTTGTCATGGCGTGCGGAGGGACCAACAACCCCGGCACGACCGCAACCAAGAAGATCGCGCTCCTGCTGCCGGAATCGAAGACGGCGCGTTACGAAAGCAAGGACCGGCCTTTCTTCACGGCCAAGCTGAAGTCTCTCGGCTTCAACACCGATGCCGACCTGATCTACAGCAACGCCAACCAGGACGCGCCCACACAGCAGACGCAGGCTGAAGCCGCCCTGACCAACGGGGCCAGCGTGCTTGTGCTCGACCCCGTCGACGGCGCGGCTGCCGCGGCCATCGTCGCTAAGGCGAAGGCAAAGAACGTCCCGGTCATCTCTTATGACCGGCTGATCCTCGGCACCGCCGACCTCAACTATTACCTGTCGTTCGACAACGCCGCCGTCGGCGCTCTGCAGGGCACCGCGCTCCTGACCGCGCTCAACGGCAAGGCCAGCGCAAGAGTCGTCGAGATCAACGGCGACCCGGCCGACAACAACGCCAAGCTGTTCAAGCAGGGCGCGCACAGCATTCTCGACGGCAAGGTCAGCATCGTGGCCGAATACGACACTCCGTCGTGGAGCCCTGACAAGGCCCAGACCGAGATGCAAGGTGCCATCACAGCAAAAGGCAAGAACATCGACGGCGTGCTTGCAGCCAACGACGGCACCGCGGGCGGCGCCATCGCGGCGATGAAGGCCGCGGGCATCACCCCGCTGCCCCCGATCACGGGCCAGGACGCCGAGCTCGCGGCGATCCAGCGCATCCTCTCCGGCGAGCAGTACATGACCGTCTACAAGGCCCTGAAGGCCGAGGCTGAGGCTGCGGCCACGCTGGCCTACGACCTCGCCACCGGCGCGGCGGTTCCTTCGTCGATGACCAACGGCAAGACCACCAACAACGGCGCTTCCGACATCAAGTCGGTGCTGTTGACCCCGGTCGCGGTCACCAAGGCCAACATCAAGGACACCGTCGTCGCCGACGGGTTCTGGACCAAGGCCGACATCTGCACCGCCACCTTCGCGGCGGCTTGCACGACAGCAGGAATCTCGTAACCTTCTTTTCGCGGTGATTGAAACTGGCGGGTGGCCGGAAGGCCACCCGCCTCCTGTATCTCCATCCACCGACCGGCAGCCGATCCTGCAGCTGCGCGGTATCAGCAAGAGCTTCGGCGCGGTCCAGGCCCTCTCCAACGTCGACTTCGAGGTCTACCCGGAAGAGGTCGTCGCGCTGGTCGGCGACAACGGCGCCGGCAAGTCGACCCTGGTCAAGACCATCGCGGGCATCAACCTTGCGGACTCCGGGGAGATCTTCTTCGAGGGTCACCACGTGGTGTTCCACGGACCGCGAGAGCCGGCCGCGCTGGGCATCGCCACCGTCTACCAGGACCTTGCCCTGTGCGACAACCTCGACGTCGTCGCCAACCTGTACCTCGGACGCGAGGAGTTCGAGCGTCCCTTGCGCCTGCTCAGCGAAGAGCGCATGGAGCAACGCGCGCGTGACGTGCTGACGGGCCTGGATGTGAAGATCCCGAACGTCCGCAACATCGTCGCGCAGCTGTCCGGAGGCCAGCGCCAGTCGGTCGCCGTTGCGCGCTCGGTGATGTGGAAGGCGAAGGTCGTCATCCTCGACGAGCCCACCGCGGCCCTCGGCGTGCAGCAGACCAAGCAGGTGCTGGAGCTGGTGCTCCGGCTGCGCAACCAGGGCCTCGGCGTGATCCTGATCAGCCACAACCTCGCCAACGTGTTCGAGGTTGCCGACCGGATCGCGGTGCTGCGACTCGGGCGGCGGGCGGGCACATTCGACCGCGCCAAGATGTCCGAGGAGGCGGTCGTGGCGGCGATCACGGGCGCCGAGTTCGGCAAGTTCAAGCCCGAGGCGTGAGCACTGACGTAGCGGCCGTGCCATCCGCGGCGCGGGCGGCGCTCACGACGGCGGTCCAGCGCATCCGCCAGGGCGAGGTTGGCTCCCTGCCGGTCATCGCCGGGCTCGTCCTCATCTGGGCGGTGTTCGACATCCTCAACCCGAACTTCCTCACCCCTGGCAACCTCACCAACCTTGCGGTCCAGACCGCCGACATCGGCATCGTGGCGGTGGGCATCGTGCTGGTGCTTCTGCTCGGCGAGATCGACCTCTCCGTCGGCTCTGTCTACGGGCTCGGCTCGGCGGTGATGGCCGTGCTCAACGTGAAGATGGGGATGGGCGCGGTTCCCGCGGTGCTCGGGGGCATCCTCACCGGGACCCTGGTCGGCACCCTTCATGGCTTCTGGTACACGCGTTTTCGGATCCCATCGTTCGTGGTGACGCTCGCCGGCCTGCTCGCGTGGTTCGGCCTGCAGCTGCGCGTGCTCGGCGAGACCGGGACCATCAACATCTACGACCCACGGGTCGACCAGCTCGCCGGCCAGTTCTTCCCGGCCGAGTTCGGCTGGGCGCTGGCCGCCGCGGTGGTCGTCCTCCTGGTGATCAGCCTCGTAGTTCGGCGCCGTCGCCGGGCCGCGGCACAGCTGGTCCAGAACGGGCTGATCGCCGACGTCGGCGGGCTGGTGGTGGTCGCGGCCGCGATCTTCGGCGCCAACGCCGTGCTGGCCGCCGACCGCGGCGTGCCGCTTGCGCTGCTGATCCTTCTGGCGTTCGTGGTCGGGTTCGACCTGATCACGAAGCGCACAGGCTTCGGGCGCCACATCTTCGCGGTGGGCGGCAACGCCGAGGCGGCGCGCCGGGCAGGCATCTCCGTCAACGGCATCCGGATCGCCGTCTTCGCCCTTTCCGGCACCCTGGCCGCGGCCGGGGGCATCATGGGCGCCTCCCGGCTCCTGGCCGTCAACTACTCCTCAGGCACCGGCGACGTGCTCCTGGACGCCATCGCCGCGGCCGTCATCGGAGGCACCAGCCTGTTCGGCGGCCGCGGGACCGTGTGGTCGGCGCTCACGGGGGCGCTCGTGATCCAGTCCATCGGCAACGGGCTCGCCCTGCTCAGCGTCGCCGCCGACGTCAAGTACATGATCACGGGCGCCGTCCTGCTGGCGGCGGTGACCATCGACGGGGTCGCCCGGCAGGGCCGGCAGCGGGCGGGGGTTTAGGCCGGGCCGGTTCCGGGCAGTTCTACCGAGCCCCCCGCAAGGTTCCGTCCCCCCACTCCGGCGGCGCCTGACGGCGCGGCCGGAGCTCCCCACTCGTGGGGAGCGAGGGGAAGGGATTGGGAATTACCCAACAGGGGAAAAACTTTCACTACATATGAGCCCAGGAGACCAGAAGATGCCGAAGTCCGAACTGCTACCCGTCATGCCAATGGACGACGTGGTCGTCCTCCCACACATGACCGTCACGCTCGCCGTCGAGGGCGAGACCGCGAAGGCCGCGATCGAGGCTGCCCGCCAGGGCAACCGCCTGATCTTGCTGGTGCCGCGGCTCGAAGGCCACTACGGCAGCATCGGCACGGTCGCGCGCCTGGGCGATTCCGCCGAGCTCCCCACCGGAGCTGAGGCGTTCATGCTGCGCGGCGAGTACCGCGCCCGGCTGGGCAGCGGCCAGGCCGACATCGGCGGCGCGCTGTTCGTCAAGGCCGACCCCATCACCGACCCCGACCCCCCGACCGAGCGGGCGATCGAGCTCTCGCGCGAGTACCGCGCCCTGCTCGAGAACCTCGTCGAGTCGCGCGGCGCGCCGCAGCTGGTTCAGTTCCTGCGCGCGGCCCGCACGCCCGGACACCTGGCCGACCTGGCCGGGTACTCCCCGGACCTGACGACCGATCAGAAGCTCGAGGTGCTCGAGACCGTCGACCTCGAGGCACGGCTGGCGAAGCTGATCGAGTGGACCAAGGAGATCCTCGCCGACGTCTCGCTGAAGGAGAAGATCCGCAGCGACGTCGCCGAGGGCATGGAGAAGACGCAGCGCGAGTTCCTGCTCCGGCAGCAGCTCGAGGCGATCAAGAAGCAGCTGAACGAAGGCAGCAGCGATGTCGTCTCGACATACCGCGAGCGCGTGGTCAAGGCGGAGATGCCGGACGCCGTGCGCCTCGAGGTGGAGCGCGAGCTGGACCGCCTGGAGCGGACGAGCGAGCAGAACCCCGAGTACGGCTGGATCCGCACGTACCTGGACTGGATGCTGGACATCCCCTGGAACGTGCGCTCCGAGGACAACTACGACCTCGCCGAGGCGCGGCGCATCCTGGACGAGGACCACACCGGCCTCGCCGACGTGAAGGACCGCATCATCGAGTTCCTCGCCGTGCGCAAGCTGCGCAAGGAGAGGGGCCTCGAGGTGCTGGGCGGCCGCGGCTCGGGCGCGATCATCACCCTGGTCGGGCCTCCCGGCGTCGGCAAGACGTCGCTGGGCGAGTCGGTGGCGCGGGCGCTGGGACGCAAGTTCACGCGCGTGTCGCTGGGCGGCATCCGCGACGAGGCCGACATCCGCGGCCACCGGCGGACTTATGTCGGCGCGCTTCCGGGCCGCATCGTGCGCGCCCTGAAGGAGGCCGGCACCAAGAACCCCGTGATCATGCTCGACGAGATCGACAAGGTCGGCAGCGACTGGCGGGGCGACCCGTCGGCGGCGCTGCTCGAGGTACTCGACCCCGCGCAGAACAACACGTTCCGCGACCACTACCTGGAGGTCGACCTCGACCTCTCCGAGGTCCTGTTCATCCCCACCGCGAACGTCTCGGAGACGATCCCGGCGCCGCTGCTGGACCGCATGGAGCTGATCAGGCTCGACGGCTACACCGAGCAGGAGAAGGTCGCCATCGCGAAGGACCACCTGCTGAAGCGACAGGTCAAGCAGGCCGGCTTGAAGGACGACGAGGTCAGCGTGACCGACGAGGCCGTCATGACGGTCATCACCGACCACACCCGCGAGGCGGGCGTTAGGAACCTCGAGCGTGAGCTCGGCAAGATCACGCGCAAGCTCGCGACCCAGGTTGCCACCGGCAAGCTCGTGCCGCCGGTAGAGATCACGCAGCAGCGCGTGAAGGAGTTCCTCGGCAAGCCCAGGTTCGACAACGAGGTCGCGGCTCGAACCGCGGTTCCCGGCGTCGCCACGGGCCTCGCCGTGACCGGCACCGGCGGAGACGTCCTGTTCGTCGAAGCCACCTCCGTGAACAAGGAAGGCAACGGCAGCGGCCTGATCCTCACCGGCCAGCTGGGTGACGTGATGAAGGAGTCGGCGCAGATCGCGCTCTCGTTCGTGCGCTCACACGCGGCGGATCTTGGGATCGAGCCGGGCGCCGTCGACAAGGCGTTCCACATCCACGTGCCCGCGGGCGCAGTGCCCAAGGACGGCCCGTCGGCCGGCGTGACGATGACGACCGCGATCGTGAGCTTGCTCACCGGCCGCGCGGTGCGGAGCACCGTCGGCATGACCGGAGAGGTCACGTTGCAGGGTTTGGTCCTGCCGATCGGTGGCGTCAAGCAGAAGGTGCTCGCCGCACACCGGATGGGCCTCAAGGAGGTCATCCTCCCGAAGCGCAACGAGAAGGACATCGACGACGTCCCCGAGAGCGTGCGCGACGAGATGACGTTTCACCTCGCGAGCCGGGTCGAGGAAGTGCTGAACTTCGCGCTCGAAGCACCGGCCGTCGCGGGTCGAGCAGCAGCCTAAGAACCTGAAAGTACTGGCTCCAGACTCGCCCTTCCGGCGCGAGCTGGAGCCGGTCCCGGCAAACGTCGAGCTCGTCTCCGAGCCGGCACCCGATGTCGAGATGATGCTGCTCGGTCCCGAGCACGGAGACGACCTGCCCGCGCTGTTCAAGAAGCTGCCCGGCGTGCGCGTGGTGCAGACTTTCAGCGCGGGGGTCGATTGGCTTCTGCCGCGGATCCCGCCCGGAGTCGTCCTCTGCAGCGCTGTCGGGGTGCATGACACCGGAGTCTCCGAGTGGGTGATGACCGCAATCCTGGCGATGCAGCGTCGCCTGCCCGACTTCATCGACCAGCAGCGCCGTGCCGAGTGGAATCGCGACATTGCCGAGGGCGACAGGTCATGGGTCCACCCCATCGAAGATCTCGAGGGAAAGACGGTGCTTGTGGTTGGCTACGGTTCGATCGGGCGTGCGGTGGCGGCCAGGCTGGCGCCGTTTGGCGCGCGCGTGGTCGGTGTGGCACAGCATCCGCGCGATGACGCGCAGCCCACGGATGCGCTTCCGCAGCTGCTGCCGGAGGCGGACATCGTGGTCAACCTGCTGCCCCTGACCAAAGAAACCGAGAAGTTCATGGACGGCCGCTTCATCGGACAGATGAAGGCCGGCTCGCTGCTCGTGAATGCGGGGCGCGGCAAGACGGTCGACACCGATGCATTGCTCGCCGCGCTCCAGGCGGGCCGCATTCGAGCCGCGCTTGACGTGACCGACCCGGAGCCGCTGCCCTCCGACCATCCTCTGTGGCGGGCACCGAACCTTCTCATCACTCCGCACATCGCGGGCGCGGTGGCGGAGTGGGAAAGACGGGCATACCGTTTCGCCGGCGAGCAGATCCGCCGCTTCGCCTCCGGCCGGCCGCTGCTCGGCGTGCGCTCGGACAAAGCGGCGGTTTAGCCCGCGTCTACCTGGTGGCCGGCAGGCCGCCACCGATGGACGCTCGGGATGAGCTCGCCTCGAGCTCTCGCCTCATGCCCGGCCGGAAGGTGTAGTAACCGCCGACAGCAAAGATCCATACATAAGCCAGCAGGCTCAGCGGCGTGGCATCGGTGCCGAGCGGCCCAGACACCATGGCGAACAAACCGATGATGACCGCCGCCCAACCCGACCATCGGGATATGGCACCGCCGCGAACGATGGCGACCCCGGCCGATAGGAGGATCACGCCGAGCACGATTCCGGTCATGCCGTACGAAGCCTGATTGATCGAGACGATGGTTTGGGCGACACGGATGTCCAATCCGCTTCGAGCCTGGTCGACGAGACCGGCCCACGATTCGTTGATCGGAAGCGTGAGAGCGACCCACGTCGCGGTGGCGATCAACATTGCGGTCGCCGGTGTCGACGAATCCTTGGCGCCTTGACGCACGCGACCGAACAGCCAGGCCGCGAACGGGATGACAAGGAGGACGCCCAGGGCCTCGACGTAAACGCCGAACCTGAACGTGGTTGCATTCACGTTCGCCAACCAATTCGCCAGGTGGGCGTCCGTCGGCCGGACGTCCGGATAGCGGTGGATCAAAAGCCCGGCCATGAGCACGGGGAGAAACAGCAGACCGGCAGCCGGCCCCAGACGATTCCAGATTGCGTTTGTCACTTGTCGACCTCCATCGAATTCGTTGCGGTTGGAACGAGTGACAGGCTGCGGCCGGGAGGCTGTCGCGGTCGATCCAGCCAGCCTGCGAACCTGTGGTGAGGCTGGCTTCACGTCGATTCGAGAGGTCAGCCACATCGACGGCCGCGTCTGAATGAGGGAACATCCGCTGGTGATCAGGAGCCTGTTCCGGCGACCTGTGGCAACCTGGATCGCCTGGGCCTTGGTCGGAGTCGAGGTGCTGCTTTACCCCCCGACCATCTATCTCGGGACGATGCAGGGCGCGCGGGTACCGCAGCTGCTCCAGTTCGGCTGGTGGGGCGCGATCAGCCCATTGCTCGCAATCGAGTTCGGCATCGTGGGGGCGCTGATCCTGCGCCGCCATCCGGGTCACGCCGTCGGCTTGCTGGCCGTGCTGGGAGGCTTGTGCCTCTTGCTCTCGACTTTCGCCGGCGCTTACGCGGCCTATTCCCTGACACACAGTTATGTGTTGCCCGCCTCCGGATTTGCCGTCTGGCTGCGGGGATGGATATGGCTGCCCGCCTTCAGCTTCCTCTTCACTCTTGTCCCCGCCCTTTTTCCCGACGGCAGGCTGCCATCTCCCCGATGGAGACCGATCGTGTGGGCGCTCGGCTTGGGTTTCTTGGCCCAGGTGACCTGGGTGTCACTCAGCCGGCTGATGTTCGGTTCTTCGATCGTCGACGGACCCTGGCCGCAGTTGGGCTGGCTGTTCCAGCTGCTCACGACGATGTCCGGAGTGGTGACGGTGCTGGCGCTTTTCGCGGCTGTTGGCGCGCTGGCGGTGCGCTTCCGAAGATCATCAGGGACTGAGCGCCGGCAGCTGAAGTGGTTCCTGTTCGCGGTGGGCCTTCAGGCCGTGCTGTGGGCCGGTTCGCTGGCCACGGCTGCGGTGACGCATCAAGCCCCATACCAGGCGCCCTACTTCGAGTTCTTGATCCCGCTCGCTTTGACGTTGCTGCCGCTCGCAATTGGAGTCGCGATCCTGCGGCACGGTCTGTACGACATCGACGTCGTCATCAGCCGTGGTCTCGCATATGCAGGGCTTGCAGCTTTCATCACCATCGCCTACCTGCTGGTGGTGGTTGGCGTCGGGCTCGTCATCGGAACGGGTGGGCTGCCCAACCTGCCGCTGTCGATCGTTGCGATCGCGCTGGTCGCCGTGCTCATCCAGCCGGTGAGGTCTCGCCTACAGCGGCTGGCCAACCGGCTGGTGTTCGGGGTGCCGGCAGATCCTTACGCGATCCTGGCCGAGCTCTCGAAGAGTCCCGCATCGGGCAACGTCGACCGAGCGCTCGCGCAGATCGCGGAGGCTGTGGCCAGGGGAATGGGCAGTCGCGGCGCGCGAGTACGCCTGATGCTGCCTGGGGGCACCACGCAGACGGCGACGTGGCCGCAGGGCGCGACAGAGCGGTTCGACCAGACCTTTGACATCACCCACGGCGGCGAAGCGGTCGGCGAGATCGAGGTCGAAGGTGCGGGGGACCAGAGGCTGACCGAGGCGTTAACGGGCCAGGCGGGCCACGCGTTCCATACGTTGCGACTCTCGGCCGAGCTGGATGCCAGGCTGGCGCAGCTCGAGGCGCAGGCTGAGGAGCTGGCCGCGTCGAGAACTCGGCTGGTCCAGGCGCAGGAGACAGAGAGGAGGCGCCTGGAACGCGACCTTCATGACGGCATCCAGCAGGAGCTGGTGGTGCTGATCGCGAAAGCGCGGCTGGCTCGAAACCAGCTCGGTCGCGATCCCGCGCTGGCCGCCGAGACACTGGCGGAGCTGCAGGGCAGCGCGCAGCACGCACTTACGGACCTGCGATCGCTCGCGCGGGGGATCCATCCGGCCCTCCTCAGCTCGAAGGGTCTGGTGGAGGCGATCGACGCCATGGCCGCTAGGATGCCGGTGGGCGTCCACGTCGATGCCGTGCCGTCGGTGCGCGAGATGCGATACCCGCCCGAGATCGAAGGCGCGGCCTATTTCGTCGTCGCCGAAGGACTCGCCAACGTCCTCAAGCACTCGGGGGCGACTGCGGTAACGGTCACGGTCACCACCGGCGATCTGTCCTTGCGCGTGGGAGTTGCCGACGACGGTCACGGCTTCGATCCATCGTCCGTGCACGAGTCGGGGCTGCGTGGCTTACGCGACCGCGTCGAGGCGCTTGGGGGGCACCTGCACATCGAGAGCCAGGATTCCGGCACACGCCTCGACGCATCGTTCCCCACCTCCAACGGTTCGCATGGCTGAGCCGGTGCGGGTCGTCATCGCCGAGGACAACTACCTCGTGCGCGAGGGAACGCGGCGGCTCCTCGAGGATTCGGGCGAAGTACACGTCGTGGCCGCGGTGGGCAGCGCGGGAGAGCTGCTCGACGCCGTCGATCGGCTGCTGCCCGATGCGGTGCTGACCGATATCCGGATGCCGCCCGGTCATGACATGGAAGGAATCCATGCCGCGCACGAGATTCGCTCGCGCCACCCGCAGGTTGGGGTCGTCGTGCTCTCCCAGCACGCAGACGCCGCTTACGCGTTCGAGCTTCTTAAGGGCGGCACGGCCGGGATGGCCTACCTGCTCAAGGAGCGAGTCGGCGACCTGGATGAGCTGTTGCGTGCATTGAGAGAAACGATCGCCGGGCGTTCGGTCATCGACCCCGTCGTCGTCGAGGCGCTTCTGGCTGTACGCGGCCGGCTGGCGACATCTCCTCTCAGCACGCTCACGCC
>VBHB01000128.1 GCA_005880315.1 Chloroflexota bacterium
CGACCTTCGCACGGGCGCGGTGGACGTGGTCGTGGGCATCAACCTTCTCCGCGAGGGACTGGATCTGCCGGAGGTCGCATTCATCGGCATTCTCGACGCCGACAAAGAGGGCTACCTCCGCGCGTACCGGTCGTTCATCCAGATCATCGGCCGAGCTGCTCGCAACGTCGAAGGGCATGTGGTCATGTACGCGGACAAGATCACCGATTCGATGCGCATGGCGCTCGACGAAACGGAGCGGCGCCGCAACCGGCAGATCGCGTACAACGCGGAACGTGGCATCACGCCGGAGACCGTGAAGAAGGCGATCTACGCGCTCGAGATCAACGAGAAGGACATTCAGGCTGACGCGGTCGAGCTGATGATCGGAGCCGGGGTGCCGCGCGAGGACCTGCTCGCGATCGTTCGCGACCTCGAAAAGGAGATGCGCCGCCTCTCCAAAGAGCTGCAGTTCGAGGATGCCGCGCGCGTGCGCGACCGCATCATCGCCCTGCGCAAGCGGCTCGCGGGCGAGGAGTCGGGCCACGAGGACGACGCCGACGTGGCGCTGGCGATCGCCGCCGCACCCAAGCAGAAAACGATGGTGAGGAACTGGAGGAAGTCGCGACGGGGGCCGTGAAGAACGCGCAGCGTGCGCAGGCACTCCTGGCGGCGGAGCCGGCGGGATGGATGGAGACCCTCGGAGCGCGCATCACCGAGGCCGAGCCGGGCCGCGTCGTGCTCGAGCTCGAGGCCGGCCCCCGGCACCGGCACGGCGGTGGCGTGGTGCAGGGCGGGGTGATCACGCAGATCGCCGATGCCGCGATGGGGATGTCGCTGGCCACCCTCCAGGAGGACGGCGTGTGGAACACGACCATCGAGCTCAAGATCAACTTCCTGCGACCGGTGGTCGACGGGCGCCTGCGCGCGGTGGGCCGGGTGGTGGAGATGAAGCAGACGCTGCTCTTCAGCGAAGCCGACGTCCTCGACGACCGGGGCCGGCTGGTCGCGCGCGCGTCTTCAACGTGTATGCCCGTGCCGGAGGGCCAGGGCCGTGAATAAGAAAATCTCCTCCCCACCCCGTGGGGAGGTACCGCGAAGCGGGGGTGGGGAGTCGGCACCTTCGAGGGCGTGGGAATGGGTAGGCCTGCGGCTCGTCGAGACTGGCGAGGGCACCGCGGTCGTGGAGATGACCAGCACGGAAAACATGGCCAACCACTCCGGTTTCGTTCACGGCGGCATGATCAGCACGCTGGCGGACTCCGCGATGGGCCGCTCGGTGCGTACCCTGAAGCCTGGCGTCACCCGCGCGATGAGCTTTGACCTGAAGCTCAACTTCATCAACGCCGCGAAGGTGGGAGAGACGCTCCGCGCCAGCGGCCACGTCATCCACGCCGGCCGGCGCACCGTGGTGGCCGAATGCTCGGTCGCCGGCCAGAACGGGCGGCTAGTCGCCACGGCCAGCGCAACGTTTGCGGTAACTCGGGAAAAGGAATAAGCGAAACCCAGTGCCAACCGACCAGATAACGATTCGCGGCGCGCGCGAACACAACCTCAAGAACGTGACGCTGTCGATCCCGCGGGACAAGCTGGTGGTGTTCACCGGCCTGTCGGGGTCGGGCAAGTCGTCGCTCGCGTTCGACACGATTTACGCCGAGGGGCAGCGGCGCTATGTCGAGTCGTTGTCGGCGTACGCCCGCCAGTTCCTGGGCCAGATGGAAAAGCCGGACGTCGACGTCATCGAGGGACTGTCACCGGCGATCTCGATAGACCAGAAGGGCACCTCCAAGAACCCGCGGTCGACGGTGGGAACGGTGACGGAGGTGTACGACTACCTGCGCCTTCTATACGCGCGCGTCGGCCTTCCGCACTGTCCGGTGTGCGGCCGCGAGGTGCGCCGGCAGACCGTGGAGCAGATGGCGGACCACGTCGAAAAGCTGCCCAAAGGCGCGCGCGTGATGGTGCTCGGGCCGGTGGTCAAGGGGCGCAAGGGCGAGTACAGGTCGCTGATCGAGGACGTGCGCAAGTCAGGCTTCGTCCGCGTGCGCGTCGACGGCAGCCTGTACGAGCTGGGCGAGAAGATCCCGCTGGACAAGAACAAGAAGCACGACATCCAGGTCGTGGTCGATCGCATCGTGGTCGGTCCCGACCAGCGCACGCGCCTGGTCGATTCGATCGAGACCGCGGCCAGGCTGGGAGGCGGCTCGGTGATCATCGTGCCGGCCCAGGGCGAAGAGATTCAGATGTCGCAGGACTACATGTGCCCCTACGACGGCACGAGCGTGCCAGAGCCTGAGCCGCGCAACTTCTCGTTCAACAGCCCGCACGGAGCGTGCCCGGTGTGCACCGGCATCGGGTCGCAGCTGGTCGTCGACGGCGACCTGGTCGTCCCCGACCCCTCCCTTTCATTGCGCGAGGGCGCGGTCGCCGCGTGGAGCCGCTCGCAGTTCTTCTACCCGGAGCTGCTGGAAACGGTCAGCAAGTATTTCGGGATCGACATGAACAAACCGTGGTCGAAGCTGGGCAAGCAGCACCAGAGTGTGCTGCTCAACGGCACGGGCGACAAGAAGATCCGTTTCGGATATCGAAACCAGTACGGGCACGAGCGCTGGTACGAAGCGCCGTTCGAAGGCGTCGTCGCCAACCTCCAGCGGCGATACGAGGAGACCCAGTCCGATTTCTTGAAGGCGGAGCTCGAGCGCTACATGTCGGACAAGCCGTGCCCGGCGTGCAAGGGGCGGCGGTTGAAGCCCGAGTCGCTCGGGGTGACGGTTGCCGACAGCAACATCGCGGAGGTGTGTGCGCTTTCGGTGAGCGCGGCCATCGACTTCTTCGACCGCCTCACGCTCACCGAACGCGAGCAGCTGATCGCGCGCGGAATCCTGAAGGAGATCCGCGAGCGCCTGCAGTTCATGATCGACGTCGGCCTCGAGTACCTCACAGTGGACCGTGCGGCGAACACGCTTTCCGGCGGAGAGTCGCAGAGGATCAGGCTGGCCACCCAGATCGGGTCCAAGCTCATGGGCGTCCTCTACATCCTCGACGAGCCGTCGATCGGGCTCCACCAGCGCGACAACCGCAGGCTGATCAACACGCTGATCCGGCTGCGAGACCTCGGCAACACGCTGATCGTGGTAGAGCACGACGAGGAGACGATCCGGTCGGCCGATTACATGGTGGACATCGGACCGGCGGCGGGCGAGCACGGCGGCGAGATCATCGCGGCGGGTACCGTCGAGCAGGTCCTCAAGGATCCGAACTCCATCACCGCGGCCTACCTGCGCGGGGACCGCGAGATTCCGATGCCTTCGGAGCGACGCAAGGGCAACGGCAAGAAGCTCGTCATCCGTGGAGCGCGCGCGAACAACTTGAAAGACATCGACGTGGCGATTCCTCTGGGCACGTTCGTGGCGGTGTCAGGTGTGAGTGGGTCGGGAAAATCGTCCCTGGTGACGGACATCCTGAGCCGGAAGGTGGCACAGCATTTCTACAGGGCCAAGGACAAGCCGGGGCCGCACCGCACGATCGAAGGGCTGGAGTTCCTGGACAAGGCGATCGACATCGACCAGTCGCCGATCGGACGCACCCCGCGCTCCAACCCGGCGACGTACACCGGGATGTTCACGTACATGCGCGACCTGTTCGCGAGCCTGCCCGAAGCGAAGATGCGCGGTTACAAGCCGGGGCGCTTCAGCTTCAACGTGAAGGGCGGGCGTTGTGAGGCGTGCCAGGGCGACGGCATCATCCAGATCGAGATGCACTTCCTCCCGGACGTCTATGTGCCGTGCGAGGTATGTCACGGGACGCGCTACTCGCGCGAGGTGCAGGAGGTCAAGTTCCGCGGGCACTCGATCTCGGATGTGCTCGAGATGACGGTCGACGAGGCTCTCGAAGTTTTCGAGAATGTGCCGAGGATCAAGGTCAAGCTGCGCACGCTGCAAGACGTTGGCCTCGGCTACATAAGGCTCGGGCAGCCGGCGACGCAGCTGTCGGGCGGCGAGGCCCAGCGCGTGAAATTGTCGGCCGAGCTGTCACGCCGCGACACCGGCCGAACGCTGTACCTGCTCGACGAGCCGACCACCGGCCTTCATTACGCCGATGTCGAGCGGCTGCTGCAGGTCCTGCACCGGCTGGTCGACCATGGCAACACCGTGGTCGTGATCGAGCACAACCTCGACGTGCTGAAGACCGCGGACTGGCTGATCGACCTTGGTCCCGAGGGTGGGGACAAGGGTGGTTTCATCATCGCCGAGGGCACTCCCGAGGGCCTCGCCGAGCAGCCGGAGTCGGCGACGGGGCAGTATCTCCGCCGGCTGCTGGAGAAGAGGGGCCGCTCCAACGGGGCCGTCAAGGCTCGGCGGCCGGCCAAAGCTCCTGCCCGCTCTCGCGTCGCGGTTTAGCAGCTGAGCGACTCGCGGCAGGCCGGATACGGCGCGCTGATGCGCGTGCCCGGCTTCGCGCGCCTCTATGCCGGGCTGCTGCTGGGCCGGACTGGAAGCACCATGACCTATGTCGCGCTGGTCCTCTTCGTGCTGCAGCGATATCACTCCCCGCAGCTCGCCGGCGCGACCGCATTCATGGCGGCGCTGCCTGGGATCGTGGTCTCACCGGTGGCGGGTGCGCTGCTCGACCGCTACGGGCGCGCTCGCCTGGTCACGCTCGATTACGCGCTGGCCGCTGTGGCCCTGGGCTCCATCGCCGGCCTGTCGGCCCTTCACATGCTCCCCTCGCCGCTGCTGCTCGCGATCGTCGCGGTCGCATCCCTGACCAACCCGCTCAGCTGGGCCGGCGCCCGCTCGCTGTTTCCGATCCTGGCGCCTCGTCACCTGTGGGAGCACGCCAACGGGTTGGACAGCAGCGGGCACGTCCTGGCCACCCTGCTGGCGTCACCGGTCGCGGGTGCGCTCGTCGGCCTGGTTGGAGGCGAGTGGGCGCTCGCGTCGGCCGCGGCGGTGTATGTCGCTGCGGCGGCGATCATGCTGCGCCTGTCCGATCCACCGAACAAGGTGCCGGTAATCGGGTCGGTGCTGCAAAACGCCTGGCTCGGTCTCAAGTACATGGTGCGCAATCCCAGCTTGCGCGGCCTCGCGTTGACCCTGAGCACATACAACGTCGGCAACGGCGTGCTCGCCATCGCGGTGCCAGTCCTCGTGCTCGGCAGGCTGCACTCGACCCCGTCGGTGGTCGGGCTGTTGTGGGGGGCGATGGGGGGAGCAGGTCTCGCGTCGGCACTGGTCGCAGGGCGGTTCTCGAGCCAGGGCCGTGAACGGCAGCTCATCATCGGCGGGATCCTCATCGGCACGGTGGCGACGGCGATGCTCCCGTTCGCGAACAACCTGGTGGTGGTTGCGGTGGCGATCACATTGCTCGGCTGTTCGGCGGGGCCGTTCGACATCGGACTGTTCACACTTCGTCAGCGCAGGACCAACCCAGCCTGGTTCGGCCGCGCCTTCGCGGTGTCGATGGCGCTCAACTCGCTTGGCAACCCGATCGGATCCGCGCTCGCCGGGCCGCTGGTGGCGTGGTCCGTCAACGGCGCCCTGTGGGCGGCGGTCGCCGCTTGCCTTCTCGCCGCGGTCTTTCCGCTGCTGACCATCCCGGCACGGGATGAAACCGCGGCGGCCATCGCTTAGTTGCTTCTACTGACTCCACGCTTAGCCCTGTGATGGCCTGGACTGTCAAGTTCTACAGGGATTTGGAAAGCGGAGACGAACCCGCGAGGGACTGGTTGGTCGGCCTCACCGGAACTGAAGAGCCGAAGCGGCTTGCGGCCTTGGCGGCAGTGGAGTGTGTGTTGAAAGTGCATGGCACCGATGTATGCGAGACAGAGTGGGGCAAGAACCTGGGCAATGGCCTCTATGAGTTCCGTGTGAGGCATCCGGCGGGAACTATCCGCCACATGTTCCCAATACCTGGGCACGCCAGCAAGCCTGACGCAATATTTGCCGGCCCCGCCAAGATTCTCCTTCGCATCTTTTTTACAACCTATGGGCCGGGCGTATTGCTGTTGCTGTCGGGGTACGACAAGGGCTCAGATCCAAGTAATCGCCGGCAGCAGCGGGAGATGACGAAGGCGGCCGAAATGGCCGCCAAGGCTCAGAAAGGACTACGGGCCCGCCTGCGGGAGCAAAAGAGACGGGCCCAACGAAAATAGGTGACCGCTGGACAAGATTATGCGGGACATGCATAATTACCGGTACGAGGAAGTGGAGAATGAAGGCCAAGAGTAAGAGCGTTGTCGGTAGCAACTTCGATGCGTACGTCGATGAAGTTGAGGCCGAGCTGACTCCAGCCAACCGGGAGGTGCTCGCCGCATTTCGTACGGACTTCACGCTGGCGAGCCAACTAATCCAGCTACGAAAGGGGCGAAAGCTTACCCAGACCGAGCTGGCGAAGCGAGCTGGCGTTAACCAGAGCGATATCAGCCGGATCGAGCGCGGGTCGGCGAACGCTTCGTACCGTGCACTGCGCCGCATCGGGCGGGTGTTCGGGCTGGGAGTCGGGTTTCTTCCGGCAGCAAAGGAGACCGATCGACGGAGTCATAGGGCGTCCGTCGCACGCTGAGGAGAATCGCGACTAGGCTCGACCGATGAGTCTCCGGGCTCGGGCGATGCTCGCGGTGGCGCTGACCATCGGCTTCTATGTGCTCGCCATCGGCCTCATCGCCGTGCTGGTGAGGATCATCTTCATCCCCAACATTCCGGGCCGTCTCCTTTTGTTCTGCATCCTGGGCGCCGGCGCGATCGCGGTTTCGATCATCCCCAGGCCGAGCCGCTTCGTCCCGCCGGGCCCACGCCTCAATCCGGCGGGCCAGCCGCGCCTCTTTGCCGAGCTCGAAGGCGTGGCACGCGCCGTTGGTGAGTCGATGCCCGAAGAGGTCTACATGACCCCCGAGATGAATGCGGGCGTTCTTCAGCGCGGCCGCCGTCGCGTGATGGTGCTCGGGTTGCCCCTCATGCAGGTCATGACGGTTTCGCAGATGCGGGCCGTGCTGGCGCATGAGTTCGGCCACTACTACGGCGGCGACACACGCCTCGGGCCATGGATCTACCGGACCCGCGAGACCATCGAGCGGACACTCAGCGGCCTCTCGCGAACCAGCTCGTTCTTGCAGCTGCCGTTCCTGTGGTACGGCCGCCTGTTCCTGCGCGTGTCCCAGGCCGTGTCCCGCCAACAGGAGCTTGCGGCCGACGCCCTCGCGGCACGAACGTTTGGCGCGGTGCCGATGATTGACGGCCTGCGCGCGCTCGCGCGCGGCTCCATCGCGTTCGGCGTTTACTGGCAGCAGGAGGTGGTGCCGCTTCTCGAGGCCGGCTTCCAGCCTCCGGTCACGGATGGTTTCTCACGATTCCTGGCCGAGCCGGAGATGATGAAGAAGGTCGCCCAGGCCGCCGAGGCTGAGCTCGCCAAGGCAAAGACGAACCCGTACGACAGCCATCCGCCCGACTCAGAGCGCATCGCGGCCCTGGCCGCAATGCCTGCAGGCCCTGGCCAGTCTGATGGCGCGGCAGCCCTGTCGCTGGTGGATGGGGTGGAGGTGATCGACTCGGTGATCCTGGTCGGGGTGCTCAAGCCGGGCATCCAGCTCCGGCCCATCGGCTGGGCGGACGCCGGCAACCAGGCGCTCATCCCCGGCTTGCGCGACCGTGTCCGCAGCCAGGCCGCGCTCGTCAGCGCCTACACCGTGGGCTGGCTCCCAGAACTCCTCAAATACGCGGACCGCCTCGGGCAGTCAGAAGCGGGCGCCGCCGGGCGGAGCGTGACGACCGACCGGGCTCGGTCGCTCGGCATCGGCCTGGCCGGCGCGGCGTTCGCGGTTGCCCTGGCCCAGAACGGGTGGTCGGCCGAGTCAATGCCCGGTCGCCCCGTTGTCATGCGGCGCGGCGACGTCACGCTGGAACCCTTCGGCGAAGTCAGCAAGCTTGCCGCCGGAGAGGTGGACGCACCAACCTGGCAGCAGCGCTGCTGGGATCTCGGTATCCGCGACGTCAGCCTGGCTCCGGGTTAGCTACCCCGCGAAGATCGCGATGGCCGAGATGATGCCTCCGATCACGCTGAGCGCGATCCCCACAGCGCCACCGATCACCTTCCCGCGGGTGATGGCGCGGATGCCGTAGTAAATGCCGATCAGCGGCAGGAAGTAGAAGACGCGACCAAGGAAGAAGGGCACGACAATCGAGACCAGCCCCAACCCGACCGACCACAGGGCGTCGCCGGTGAACTGGGACATGATGCCGGCGCCTTGCGCCGCTCCGTAGCCCTGCGGGACCTGCTGGTAGACGGGCGGCGGCATCGCTGACGCGCCCGGCGGAGGCGGGGCCATTGGGCTTTGCATTGGCGGCGGTGTCGAGGACGGGGGTCCTTGCGGGGATCCAGGCGGCGGGGGAGGGATGTCTGCCATGCAGCGCATGTTAACCGGGAGAATCGCAATGTGATCCCGGCTTATGAGGTGATCGGAAAAGGACCGGAAATGGTCCTCATTCCCGGCACCTTCGCGGATCGCCGGACGTGGTCGCGGGTGGTGGGGAGGCTGTCGAGCCGGTTTCGGTGCCTTCTGCTCGACCCGCGCGGGACCAACCAGACACCTGACCCGGGCACGCCCTTCAGCGCGGACGACCTGGCGAGCGACGTCGAGTCGGCCATGGACGCTGCCGGATTCGAGCGCGCCCACCTGGTCGGTCACTCGCTCGGCGCTGCCGTCGCCGTCATCCTCGCCGCGAGACGGCCGGATCGCGTCCGTCGACTGGTGGCGTGTGCCGTTTCGCCCGCGCCCGATGCGTATCTCAACGCCGTCCTCGATGTGTGGTCGGCGCTGGCTGATTCCAACCTCCCCGCTCATGCCGTCCACCTCGGCCTGGTGCTCAATGCGTTCGGACGGGGTGCGTATGAAAACGGAACGGTGAGGGCGATCGTCGACGAGATGGATCGACATCCGTTGGACCGCGCCACCATCCGGCGCTATATCGAGTGCGACCGGCGGCTCGACCTGAGCCCGGTCATGCGCACGGTCGACGCGTCGACGCTCGTCGTCGCCGGCTCGCAGGACGCGCTCACCGGCGTCCAAGGAGCTCGCGCGGTGGCGGCTTCCATCCCGGGCGCGAGGCTGGAGGTGATCGACGACTGCGGCCACGCCCCGCACCTCGAGACACCCATGACGTTCGCGCGGATCGTCTCGGGCTTTCTTTTGAGTTAGGCCTATGACAGAGGCGAGACTAGGAAGAAGGACTGGGAAGAGGGTGTGAGGGTAGGGCCCGGAGGTGACAGGTCGCGTCGGGAGAGGTTGCCTCCCCGCGTTTGCGGGGAGGTCGGCGCGCTAGCGCCGGGTGGGGTGCCGGCTTTCTAACTTCTCAATTAATTTATCCCCTTTTTACTGGACTCCTCAAACAAATGTTCGTATAATGTGAAGCATGGAAAGTGGGGTGGGGGCTCTTGCGCTCGAGACCGGCGC
>VBHB01000129.1 GCA_005880315.1 Chloroflexota bacterium
GCCGACCAACGGATGGCGAACTTTTTGCGCGCGCTCAGCGCGGAGATCAGGTCGCCTACGAGGAAATCGTGCGGCGGTACCAGGACATCGCGTTTCGAACGGCATACGTGATCACCGGCTCGACGGCCGACGCCGAAGACGCCGCGCAGGAGGGATTCGTGAAGGCGTATCGAGCTCTGGCTACGTTCCGCTCGGGAGCGGAGCCGAGGCCGTGGCTGCTGCGCATCGTCGCGAACGAGGCGCGCAACCGAGCGCGTTCGGCCGGCCGGCGCCACCAGCTCGCGCTGCGGTTGTTCGAGGGCTTCCGCCCGGGGGATGCGGCCCCATCCCCCGAGGCGGCGGCGGTGGCGGCGGAGGATCGGCGACTGCTGCTCGCTCAGGTCAACCAGCTGAGCGAGGAGGACCGCCTGGTGATCGCCAGCCGCTACTTCCTCGACCTGAGCGGGGAGGAGACCGCAGCCGCACTGCGCATCCCCGAGGGCACGGTCAAGTCGCGGCTGTCACGCGCCCTGGCGCGCCTGCGGCAGCGAGTCGAGGAGGGCGCTCATGCCTGAAGCCGCCGAGCTCGAGCAGCGGCTCGACTCCATCAGGGAGGCGATCGACTGGCCGTCCACGCCCGCGCTCGCGGGCCGGGTTAGAGCCGGCATCGCCACGCCGGCCCCGATCGCACGCCCATGGTTCCAGACCCGCTGGGCGCTGGCGGCCGCCGTTGCCCTCATTGCCCTGGCAGCCCTGCTCGCCTATCCGCCTTCGCGGGATGCGATCGCGAGCTGGATCAACCTCCACACCACGTTCACCCGCCAGGGCGTCATCCCCACGCCCTCGCCGCAGCCTTCCGGACCTCTCGGCAAGAGGCTCGGCCTCGGCAGCCTGACCACGCTGGCGGAGGCCCAGAGCAAGCTGAAGTGGCGCATCGTCCTGCCGCCCTCGCTCGGCCAGCCCGACGAGGTCTACCTGCAGCTACCGCCGAGCGGCCCGCCGCAAGGCGAGGTGACGCTTGTGTACTCGACGCGCCCAGGTTTCAACACCTCCGGCACGACTGGGGTCGCGGTGCTGATCACCGAGGTCACGGGCGAGGCCAATTCGCAGTTCTTCGGCAAGGTGATCGGCAACGGCACCACGATGGAGCAGGTGACCGTGAACGGCCACCAGGGCTACTGGATCAGCGGCAAGCCCCACGACTTCTTCTTCATCGATGCGAACGGGAACACGCGCGACGAGACCCTGCGCCTTGCGACGAACACCCTGTTGATCGACGACAACGGGATCGTGATCCGCATCGAAGGCGACATGACGAAGGCTCAGGCGCTGGAGCTCGCGGCCTCGCTCGTCTAGGGGAACCGATCACCCGCCTCCGGTGTATGGGAGGCGAGGTGAAGAGCATGCGAGGTTTGGTCGTGGCGATCGGCACCTTGGTGGTCGTTACCGGGTGCGGGCGGCTCCCCGGAGGTCCGGCGCCCACCGGGCATTACAAGCTGTACGAGGCCGCTTCCCGAAGCGTATCCGTGATCGACTCACGCTCGCACTCGGTCGAGCTCAGCCTTCCGCTGGGCACGCCTTCGCCGAGCTGGAACCACCTCTACACCATCACGGGCAAGACGCTGGCGGACATCGATCCGCGCACCGGGGCCACCGTGCACTCGCTGGCTCTGCCGGCCGCCTACCAGCTGCCGCCGGCGACCATGACCGGAGTCCCGGGCGGCCTTTCGCAGGACGGCCGCTGGCTGGTCCTACAAGCGGTCGACACCACGGCCACGATTCCCAGCGCAACCCATTTCCTTCTGATCGACACGTCATATGCGAAGGCCCCGCTGCATGTCGATCTCAAAGGTTTCTTCAGCTTCGATGCTGTCAGCAACGACGGCCGGCGCATCTTCGTGATCCAGTACGTCACCAACACCGAGTACTTCGTGCGCCGCTACGACGTCGGGGCTGGGCAGCTCTACGAGAACGTCATCTTCGACAAGGCCGACGGCAGCACTGCGATGGGCGGCCTACGCCTTGGAGGGGTGCCGTCACGAGACGGTCAGTGGCTGTTCAGCGCGTACGTCCGCCAGGACAAGAGCGCGTTCATCCATGCGCTTGCGCTCGACGAGTCGGGGATCGCGTACTGCATCGACCTACCCGGCAACGGCTATTCGGCCGACGTCAACGAGTTCCACTGGTCGCTGGCGCTGAATGCCGACGGCTCGCACCTCTATGCAGCCAACGGGGCCACCGGGATCATCGCTGACGTCAACCTGAACGGCAACGCTCCGCCTTCGATCGCGCGGACCGCTCACATCACGACTGCGTTCGCCGCCTCGGGCTTCTTCGCCCAGGATGTCGAGGCCAAGGAGTTCGGCGCCAGCGGCGCCGTGCTCAGCCCCGACGGCAAGACGCTCGTCGTCGCGGGTCAGACCGGGCTCGTGTGGGTCGACACCGCCTCGCTGAAGGCGCACGACCGCCAGCTGGCGAGCTGGACCGTGTGGAGCCTCGCGATGAGTCCGGACGGTGCGAACGTATACGCGGTCAACGACGCCGGGATGATCGCGGAGGTGCCGATGACGGGATCGCACACTCCCACGACCTTTGGTGGAGCTGCGGGCCAGCCCCTGGCCCTGCTCAGGATCGCGGCTCCGGGTCCTTAGCGGCTGGCGCGTAGCCGCGGCAGCGCAGCACGGGCAAGCGCGGGTAGCGAGGAAACGACGGGTCCGTCTTCGAGAGCTCGCACATCCAGAACGTGCTGCGCGGGCCCGGAACCGTCCGCGAGTGCTTGCATGAGGCGCACAGCCCTACCTCCACGGTTCCATCTTCGGCCCCGACGCTGCAGAAGGATCCACGTGAGCGTCACAACAGGACATACGATCGCGACCGGGCGTCAGATCATCGCCAACACGATGTAAACGGTTCGTAAGTCACCTGGGCATCTTGCCGAGGGCCTCGGACAGCCGCTTGAGGGAGCCGCCGACGCCATATCGCGCGCCCATCTCCTCCACCTTCTTGGGATCCTCGGGATAGCTATCCCTGCGACCCGGCGGCACGGCGATCTTCAGATCGGTCACCGGCGGCACCACCCGGCTGGCCTTCTCGAGGTACTCGGCGTCGGCGGATCGGAACACGCCCGCGTCGATCATCGCCCGCAGCGATCCATAGCGCCGAATCAGGTCAGCCGCCTTCTTCGGGCCCACGCCGGCGACGCCGGGAAGGCCGTCCGAAGGGTCGCCGCGCAGGATCGCGAAATCGGCGTAAGCGCGACCGGGGATCGAGTAGCGACGCGCCACCTCGTCATCGTCGACCAGGGCCAGCCCACCTTTCTCCGGGTAGAGGACGACCACGTCCCGGTCGCGGATGAGGCTGAAGAGGTCGCGGTCACCGCTCAAGATCTCGACCGGCGGCTTCACCTTCGAGACGAGCGAGGCGATGATGTCCTCGGCCTCGTAGTCCTCGAGGCCAACCGCGTCGACACCGACCGCGGCGAGGGCCTCCATGATCACGGGCATCTGCGGTTCCAGCGCATGAGGTACCGGCTCAGCCGTCCTGTGCGCCTTGTAGCTCGGGATGAGCTTCACGCGCCAATCCGGCCGCCAGTCCTCGTCCGTGGTCACCGCCACGCGCCGCGGCTTGCGCTCGGTGACCTGGCGAGCGAGGTTGTCGAGGAAGCCTCGGACCGCGTTGATCAGCGTGCCGTCGGGAGCGACGTTGGTCTGCGGAACTCCATAGAAAGCCCGAAAGATGAGGCTCGACCCGTCCACCAGCAGCCATTCCGGCAAGGCCGAATCATGGTAAGACCCTGGTGGTTTGAGTTTCTTACGGCTCGCGGCCCTGGCCGTGCTGGCGATCCTGGCCACCATCTCGTGCTCGAATGGGAGCTCGGGGACGCCCGCATCCGGCGCCCGGACCTCATCGCCGGCGAGCGTTGGCGCCGCGGCCGATTCCAAGGCGGCCGACCTCAGGGCGCGGCTCGACACGCTGCTCGGCGAGCACGTCATGGTGATCGCCAAGGAATCGCTCGCCGCCGCCGCTAACCGCGCCGACGAGTACAAGGGCTACGCCACGCTGCTCACGATCAATGCGAGCGCTATCGGCGATGTCATGAGCGCCGCCTTCGGAACCAGCGCGGCCACTCGCTTCGGCCAGATCTGGGCCGAGCAAAACAACTACTTCGTCGACTACACGGTCGGCGTCGTGAGCCACAACGCGGCCAAATCCAGCGGCGCGGCATCGGGGCTGGTCAACGGCTTCGTGCCCAAGTTCGCCCAGTACATGAGCTCGATGACGTCGATACCGCTGGATCCCATCACTCAGCTGGCGACCGAGCAGGTGCTGGAGACGAAGGCGATCATCGACGACCAGGCGGCGCTCAACAACGCCAAGATGTTCGCGGACCTGCGTCGGGCTTTCGCCCAGGCGTCGCGTATCGGCGACGTGCTCGCGCCCGCGATCACGCGGAAGTTTGCGGACAAGTTTCCTGGCGATCCCGCCAACAAGGCAGTCGACTTCCGGGTCTCCCTCGAGACCCTCCTCGAGGAGCATTCGTACCTGGCGACGATGACCAGCGGCGCGACCGCGGCCGGCCGCAACACAGAGCAGGCGGCTGCGCTCACCGCCCTGGCGGCCAACGCCGATGCGCTCGGGACGCTTTTCAGCGGGGTGTTCGGAACCGCCATCGGCACCCGGTTCGACCAGGTGTGGAACGCGCGTGACGCCGAGCTGGTCGTGTACGCGAGCAACGGCACCGAGGCCAACCGACAGGCGGCCTCCGACAGTCTTTCGAGAGACTTCGTGTCGCAGTTCACGAGCCTCGTCCGCGACTCGGTCGACGTCACCGAGGGCGCCATCGGCTATCCGGTCCAGAGCCAGCTCGCGGATCTGATCAGGGTGATCGACGACCAGCGGTCGAAGGCCTCGGCACAGCTCGGCGCCGATGATCACACCGCCGCCTCGGCGACGTACCCCATCGCCGACGTCATCGCCAGTGCGGCAGTCGCCAAGCTGCCGGCGAGCTTCGGCTCCTAGTCCAGAGCGGCCTGGATGATCTCGAGGCCGGTCGCGGCCTCTTCCGAGTCGAGCACCAGCGGAGGGCAGATGCGAACCGCTCGCGAGCCGGCGGTGAGCAGCAGGAGCCCGCGCTCGAAAGCTCTCTGCACCAGCTGGTTCGCCTGGTCGGCGGTCTTCAGCTCCAGCGCCAGCATCAGCCCTAGCCCACGGACGTCCGTGATCTCGCTGTGCGTGGATGCGATCTCGCGCAGCCCGTCTTGCAGCTGCGCGCCGACCTTCGCGGCGTTCTCCATCAGGCCCTCCTCGAGGAGGTCGAGGGTGACCAGCCCGGCCGCGCACGCAAGCGGATTGCCGCCGAACGTGCTCCCGTGCGAGCCCGGGGGCCAGCTCATCTGCTCCGCGCGCGCGATGAACGCGCCGAGCGGCAGGCCGGAGGCGATGCCCTTGGCGAGGCACACGATGTCCGGCTCCACGTCCCAGTGCTCCACCGCGAGCAGGTTGCCCGTGCGGCCCATGCCGGACTGCACCTCGTCGGCGACGAGCAGGATCCCGTACCGGCCGGTCAGCTCGCGCAGGCGCGGCAGGAAGTCGTCGGGCGGGACGAGGTAGCCGCCCTCACCCTGGATCGGCTCGACGAAGACCGCGGCCACGCTCTCCGCCGGCGCGACGGTGCTGAAGAGCTCCTCGAGATGGGCCATGGTCTGGTCGGTCGTCACCCCACGCGCGGCGGACGGGTATGGCGCGTGAAACACGGACGACAACAGCGGCGCGAACCGGCGGCGCTGGCTGGCCTTGGACGCCGTGAGCGACAGCGCCCCGAACGTCCGGCCGTGGAAGGCGCCGATGAACGCGATGTAGCTGGGCCGGCCGGTCGCGTATCTGGCCAGCTTCATGGCGCCTTCGATCGCCTCGGCACCGGAGTTGGTGAAGAACACCTTGGCCGGCGTGCCGGGGAGGATCTTGGCCTCGAGCCGCTCGGCAAGCTCGATCTCGGTCCGGTAGTAGAAATCGGTTCCCGACATGTGCAGGAACTTCCTCGCCTGTTCTTCGATCGCGGCCACGACGCGGGGATGCGAATGCCCGGTGGTGACGACCGCGATGCCGGCGGTGAAGTCCAGGAAGCGGTTGCCGTCGACGTCGGTCACCCAGCACCCCTGGCCGTGATCCATGACGAAGGGATAGGCGCGGGTGAAGCTCGGCGACATCGCCGTGGCGTCCCGCGCGATCCATTCGGCGGCCTTCGGGCCGGGAAGCGGGGTGTGGATGTCCGGACGGCGCTCAGCAGCCATGCCCGCGGACAATATCAAGGTGGTCAAGCTGACGCAGAGACAAATTCGGATCTTGAACGGCCTGCATTACGCCACGGTCGCCACCGTGATGCCGGACTGCAGCCCCGAAGCGACCATCGTCTGGATCGAAACCGACGGCAAGTTCATCTACTTCAACACCGCGTTTCCACGCCTCAAGGCCAACAACCTCAAGCGCGACAACCGCGTGGCGATCACCGTCTTCGACCCCAAGCGCCCTTATCACGACGCCCTCGCCATCCGAGGGACGGCCGAGCTCATCACGGAAGGCGCGAACGAGCACATCGAGAAGCTTGCGCGCATGTATACGCGCCGCGCGTTCAAGGGCTTCCGCCCGGACCAGACGCGCGTGATCGTCAAGGTCACGCCAGAGCGGATTCACGTGCAATGATCACTGGGTGATGGCGAAAGCAGCGAAGGCGGCCGCCGTTCGCGCCGCCACCCATGACGACCTGCGCGCGATCGTCGGCATCTACAACTGGGCCGTCAACCAGACATTCGCCACCATCGATTCCGAGCCGCTCGACACCGAGGAGGCGGCGCACTGGTGGGAGGCCCACGGCAAGAGGTCCAAGCTGCTGGTCGCGACGGATGAGACCGGCGTGGTCGGCTGGGCCCGCCTGTTTCCGTGGAACCAGCGAGGTTTCGACGTCGTGGAGGATCTCGTCTACGTCGACCCGGTCCACCAGGGCCGCGGCATCGGCAAGGCACTCCTCGCCGAGCTGATCAACGAGGCCCGCGACCTCGGCTATCGCACGATCGTGGCCACCATCGCCACCGACAATCGTTCCGGGCTCCAGCTGCACACGCGCCTGGGTTTCGAACCCGTCGGCACGATCCGCAACGCGGCGCACAAGTTCGACCGCTGGATGGACATCACCCTGGTCCAAAAGTCCCTGGAGTAGCCATTCGGGCACGAATCGTCGAATCCCCGGGCAATTGAACGAGCCATTCCTGCACAGGTGTCGCGCCGCGAGGTAGCCCTTAGGGCATCAATAACTGCGCGAGACCTTCCAGGTCTTGGGCTTGCTGGGTGGTCAGGGACTTGTCGCTCTGGGCGTCGACCTCGTTGATGTATGCGCCGACCTTTCCGTCAGCGGCGACCGAATCTCCCGCGGCAACTGCGTCGGCGGCACCCTGGAGCTTTTCGCACAGCGAATGAGCCACTCCTACTTTGCCGACCTCCAGGGTGGTCACGCGACAGAGACTGTCGAGAGTGTTCTGCACTGTCACCTTGAAGCTGGCCGTGGCCGCGTTGCCGGACACGTCGGTGGCGGTACAAGTCACGCTCGTCATCCCAACAGCAAACATGCTGCCTGACGCAGGTGTGCAGCTAACGGAAACTGCGCCTGGGGCGTTGTCGGTGGCGGCCGGTGCCGGGTACTGGACGACCGTGTCGGTGGGCCCGCTCGCGTCTACGGTCATGTCGGGCGGCACGCTGGTGAACGCCGGTGGGATCTCGTCGATGACATTCGCGCCGGGCCCGGTGACCGACATGGGCCCTGTTGAGCAGCTGGACGTTTGGCCGGCTGGCTGAGGGGCGGGACAGAACGTGACGTCCTGGAGGACGGCCGCGCCTGGCACGACGGTGCTCGGGATCGAGAGGACTTCCGTGCCGATGAGCACGCCGCCCCCAGTAACCGATGTGCCAAAGCGATACGAGCACGAAGTTGTGACAGAGCCGATGGGCCTCGCACCGGCGTCCGCATAGGGCCCGTCGCCACACACCACAGTGGAGGCATCAAGCGGCGACACGCGGGCGACAGTCACGATGTCCCCGGCGATGTACGGCCCACCGAGTCCGCTCGTGTAGATGAGACACGTGTCGACCTGTGTCTCTGACACGGTTCGGTCTGGGTTGGGGCCGGCGCACACCTTGTAGGCGAACGGAGCTGCCGGCATGAATCGCGGCCGGACCGGCGTCCCGACCACCTTCCCGGGGCCGTCGATCGTCAGTGGAACGGAGTGGCACGTTGGCAAGCACGCTTCCGCCACCTGGGACAGGGATGCTCCGCCACCCTGACTCGGTCCGTCGGGTGCGAATTGGATCGTCTCCGTGCCGATGTACCCGTGAAACACAATCGCATTGGTGATCCCGAACGAGCAGCCCGCGAGCTGACCTGCCGGCGAGCAGCTGACCAAGGTGGCCGCCGGCGACGGAGGCAACATGAGCACCGTCGAGCCGGCTGGAAGGGTTCCCCCCGACAAGCTGACCGCGCAGCTATCCGTTTGGCCTGCGGCGACGGTTCCGTTTGGACCTGGGCCGACACAGAACATGTAGAGGCTGACAGGTCCAGGCTGACCGCTGTTCGCGACGGCTGGCGCCGCACCCGCCGCCAGACTCGTCCCCATGACGAGGACGAAGAGCATTCGCCGCCACCCCCACAATCCAGCGCGCACTCTCTTCAATCGAGAAACGCAAATCTGAAGCGCGCTACCTAGGAGGGTCGGAACTCCTCACGCGAGTGGCGGCTCGAGGGGATTCAAAGCCACGCGAGCACCCGCCGGCCCGGAGGGTGAAATCAGCAGAGGGCGTAGTTCCTAGGGCGTCGAAGAGGTGAGCTGCGGGCTCCCGGTCGCGTAGGCCGCCGGGTAAACGACTTTCATAACCCCCACCGCCTGCCACTGTCCCACCACCGCCGCGGCGCGCGTGTTCTGACCCTCGTCGAGCGAACCCGCGGCTCCGAAGCGCACCCCGCCGCCGTTGACGCTGTCCCCGACCGGGACATCGACGTTCAACGCCGCGGCGCGGATGGAGTCCGAGCTCACCGCGCCCGTCATTGCGCCGAGGACGTCATGGAAGAGCGTCCACCCGCCCACGAAGCCGGCGAGGGCGGGAATCGACATAGATAGGCCGCCGTTGTTCCGCGCGTAGAGGGAACGCGCTCGATCGAGCAATGCACGTCCTGCGGGAGACAGAGCCGCCGAGCTGATGTCGCCATCCGGCTTGTCGGCCGCGTACACGCCGACCGCCCCGGTGCCAAGACGCTTGGCGAAATCGGGCATGCAGAAGGCGGAGCTGGTCCCGACCGCACCCTTCAGCGCGACGTGGTCGCGAAGCATGGCCTGCCAGATCGCGACTCCATCGTCGAGATAGCTCACGTCCCACACGAAATCGGGGTGTGCGGCCGCGACCCGGGCCGCGATGAGGTTGGGATCGTATGCGTACGGGTTGTACTCGACGACGTCGGCCACCGAGATGCCAAGCTTGCCGGCCAGGGCCACCTCTCCGCCGCCGACCGAGCGGCCGTAAACATCGCCGACCTGGATGACCACCACCCGCGGCGCCGTCAGCTTGTAACTCGGCAT
>VBHB01000130.1:0-427 GCA_005880315.1 Chloroflexota bacterium
GGTTTACGCAGAGGGCGGTCCTCACGTGGCCAGCACGTTTGGCGATTACTTCGACGTTTCCGCCAAGACCAAGCCGGGCTTGGTCGGCCCCGTTCTCCTTCGCGGCCGGGATCTCAAGGTGGCGAACCATCCGCTGGTGTTCGTGGGTCCATATGCCACGGGACCGGTCTACGGCACTGATCCCGCCGAGGGCACTCAGTACACGGAGCTAGTCCTGGACACCGCGCACCCGACCAACGCGACCTATCCGATCAACAACACGGAGTACGTCGAGTGGAATTGGCGGCAGGGCATTGCGAAGGGCTGGTCCTACTGCGTCGGATTCCAGATCGACGGTCCGACGTTCAGCGAAACCTTCACCGCCAACGTGCCGCCTGGGTAGCGCTCGGAAAGTGTCGAAGGTGTGCACGGGCGTGATCGCGGCCGG
>VBHB01000130.1:442-10033 GCA_005880315.1 Chloroflexota bacterium
CTTCTGGGCCGACTACCTCGCGGCGGAGCAGAACGCCGCGGTGGTGTGCCTGCAAAAGGTGGATCTCCAGGCGTGCGCCGAGAGAGGCCAGGCGATGATCCCGGTGCTTCAGAAATTCCAGACTGACCTGGATACGACACCGGCGCCGGTCAAATTTGCGGCCGACGACGCCAACTTCCGGCACCAGCTACCGACCGCGATCGCGGACTTGAAAGCCGCAGTCCAGGCCGCGCTGGCGAAAAATGACTCAGTCTTCAACGATCGCATCAACGCTTACGTCGACGACATGGTCCCGATCGTCACCGGTTCGCTGGACCACGTGGATCCGTCGATAAAGCATGTCTAGCCGACGTTTGTTGCCTATAGTTCCCGCCGATGCGAACGGCTCGGGTTTTCATCTGGGTCTATCCGCTGTTGGTGCTGGCCATCGGCCTTGGATTCTTGATCTGGAGCTACTTCCAGGCGGCTGACGCCGATGCCTACCGCCGCGCGTCCCAGTGCGCGGGAACCGTCACGTCGAGCTGTTACGAAATCTTCACCGGCGTGATCAGCTCCGTCCAGGTCAGCCAGAGCCGCAGCGGCGAACGGGATGACGTCGTCATCAAGACAGGGACTGCCGGCGACCTCACAGCGACCCTCGAGCCTTCCGACTCCGCCGCGCCTCACGTTCGCACTGGAGCGAACGTCACGGTCAAGCGATACCGCGGCCAGGTGACGCTGGTGACTGTCGACGGCATCGGCGTCGCCTCGACCGCCAATCCCGCCGCCACTCAGAGCGACTCTTCGCGCTACGGGTGGCTCTTCACCGGAATCGGCGTCGTCAGCGCCGGCTACGTCTTCTACTCGAGGAGGCGGCGCAGCCGGCGCGAGGCATGGGCCGAGACCGGCGCGATCGCAACAGGCGCCCCGCAGCAGGGGATCCTGCCGACCGGGACGCTAGGCTGGTCGGTAAGCCCGAAGCCCAGCTTCTCGTCCCTCGGCCGCTACGCCTTCGGCGTCGTCGGGCTCGTCTTTCTCACCCTCCGGGCGCTCCTCGATCCAGCCAGGGCGACCGGGGCGCTTGCTCTCGATGGGACCGTCGTGGTCCTGGCCGTCGCCGCGCTCCTGCTCTTCTATCGCAACGCAAGGGTATTCGCCGATCGAGAGCAGGTCGCCAAAGTGAGCCTATTCGGCCGCACGAAAAGCCTGGCGTTGCACGACGTCAGGAGTGCCGAGCGCTTCAGCGTCGCCAATCGCTATGGCACGGTCAAGCACCTCGTCTTCGTGGGGCCTGACGGCCGCAAGGCCTTCGAGGTCGCAGGCGTCGCGTGGGACTTCGACCGCCTCGACACGCTGTGCCGGGAGGTTGGAATCCAGCTGGGTGGGAGCTATGACGACCTGATCGGCGCCTTCAAGCTCAACTCGCGGGTGCCGGGCACCATCAGCTGGGGCCAGCAGCTGCTGTGGGGAGGGGCTCTCATCGTTGTGATCATCGTGCTGGTCATCCTCCTGATCGGGCCGACACAGCGCTGACAGACGAGGCCTAAGCTGGGGTTATGAGCAAAGGCTTCCGGAGCGCCGATGAGACCCAGGCCCTCAGCGACCAGGCGGTCTCCGAAACGATCGGGGAGATCCTCGCCAAGGATCGCCAGCAGGAGGAGCACGCGGCCGAAGTTCGGGCGCACGGTGGCTACGGGATGTGCGAGGACTGCGGGCGTGCCATCGGCAAGGAACGGCTCGAGGCGCTGCCCTCGGCAACCCGCTGTGTCGCTTGCCAGGCAACCTGGGAGCAAGCTAACCGCCCTTAGAATTCGACCGTGCCCAAGGTGACCATGATCGGGGCGGGCAGCGCCGTGTTTGCGCGGCAGGTCATCACCGACGTCCTCGCCATCGACGGCCTCGACCAGGGCGTATTCGCCCTCGTCGACATCGACCCGACGCGCCTCGAGCTCGCGCGTCAGATCGCCGAGCGTCTCGTCGATCGTTCCGGCAAGCGGTGGACGGTGGAGGCCTCGACCGACCGCAAAGAAGTCCTGCCCGGCACAAACTACGTCGTCAATTCGATCGAGGTCGCGGGGCTCCAGAACGTACGTGCCGATTACGACATTCCGCTCAAGTACGGGGTCGACCAGTGCATCGGCGACACCATCGGTCCTGGCGGCATCTTCAAGGCGCTGCGCACCGGACCGGCGTGGCTCGACATCGTCGCCGACGTCGCCCGCACCGCGCCGCAGGCCATGATCCTCAACTACACGAACCCGATGTCGATCCTGACGCTGGCGGCGGCGCGCACGACCTCTCTGCCGGTGATCGGGCTTTGCCACAGCGTCCAGGGCACCTCGCGATTATTGGCTGACTTCCTGCAGGTGCCGTACGAAGACCTCGATTGGAAGTGTGCCGGCATCAACCACAACGCGTGGTTCACGAAGCTCGAGCACAACGGCGTTGACATGTATCCATCGCTGCGTCGCCGCGCGGCCGACCCCGAGATCTACGAGCAGGACCCCGTGCGATTCGAGGTGATGCTGCATCTGGGCGCATTCGTGACCGAGTCGAGCGGCCATTTCTCGGAGTACGTCCCCTACTTCCGTAAGCGCAAGGACCTGGTCGCGAAGTACGCACGACCCGGATACCTTGGCGAGAGCGGCTTCTACGCCAACAACTGGCCGCGATGGCGCCAGGAGAACGACGAGCGCATCCACGCGATGCTGCACGGTGAGACCGAGGTCCCGAAGGCGACGCGCCACGAGTACGCCTCCTGGATCATCGAGGCGATCGAGTGCGATCGGCCGACAAGCGTGCACGGAAACGTGGTCAACGACGGCGCCATCGAGAACCTGCCGGCCGGTGGCTGCGTGGAGGTGGAGTGCCGAGTGAGCCCGGAGGGCTTGCAGCCCGTCCACTTCGGCAAGCTGCCCGAACAGCTGGCGGCTCTGAACCGAACGCACATGTCGGTCCACGAGCTCGTCGTCGAGGCACTCCTCGAGCGCGATCGCGAGAAGGCGAAGTACGCGCTGATGCTGGATCCACTGACTGCCGCGGTGTGCTCGCTAGAGGAGATCGACAAGCTTTTCGAAGAGATGTGGGCGGCCGAGCGGGAGTTCCTTCTTCCTTTCGACTAGCCGGCGGTACTCTTGCGAAATGCGACCCCTTCGGTACTCCATCAACGTCACATTGGACGGGTGCTGCGATCATCGGGAAGGGTTCGCGGACGAAGACTTGCATCGCCACGCGGTCGAGAACCTCAAGCAGGCCGATGCCCTTCTGTTTGGCCGGGTGACTTACGAAATGATGGAATCAGCGTGGCGGCCGCCGGCGCCGCCGGGAGCGAGACCTGATTGGATGGAACCCTTCGCCCAGACGATCAACGCGGCAAAGAAGTACGTCGTGTCGAGCACCCTGGAACAGGTCGATTGGAACGCTGAACTCGTGCGCGGGGATCTGGGCAAAGCCGTTGAGCAACTCAAGCGGGAGTCGGGCAAGGGACTGTTCGTGGGAGGTGTGAAGCTCCCACTGGCGTTGACGGAGCTGGGATTGATCGACGAGTACGAGTTCGTGGTGCAGCCCAGGCTGGTGGGCCACGGGCCGACATTGTTCGCAGGTCTCTCGAAGCATGTCGACTTGAAGCTCGTGAGCCGGCTGGAGTTCGGCTCGGGGGCAGTGGCGATGCGGTACGAACCAAGAAGATAGCCGTCGAGCACACCACCCGGGTATGCCGATGACCAGCCGTTACTTTCGTGGTTGCGGTGCGGCGGTCGCCGATGCCGACTCGGTGAGATGCAGCCAGAATGCTTCCACCGTCGGACCGCTCGCGGAGGGGCGCCTGATGGCGCTTATCGCCCGCCGGCTCGAGGCGCCGGGCAGGCGGACGAGGACGCCCGAATCGAGCTCTGCCTCAACCGCAAGGATTGGTAGGGCGGCGTAGCCGAGACCAGCGATCGCAGCCGCCCGCACGTACTCGGGATGGCCGAGGCTCATCGTCTCCGAGCGGTCGTACGCATCGCCGATCATTTCGCGGACGTTTTGCTCGGCCGACCAAGCCGGGCCTCGCCCGAGGTACCGGTAGCGCGATAGCTGGGCGGACGTGACGCGACGCAGCTGGGCGAGCGGATGATCGCGATTCACGACGAGGATCAGCTCGTCATGGGCGAGCGTTGCGCTGGTCAGGCTCGGCAGAGGTGCGCCCTCGATGACACCGCAGTCGATGGCCCCGGCCAGGACCTGGGCGTTGATCGACCCCGACGGCTCGACGCTGACTCGGAGCTCGACCGCCGGATAACGCTGGGCGAAGCCGGCGAGTCTCGCGGGGAGGTAGTAGCTTGCGCAAGTCGGGCTGGCGCCGATGTGCAGCGAACCGGCCTCGAGCTGCCTCATCGCGTGCGCGGTTTCCTCCAGGACCTCGACCGCCCGAAGCGCGGCCCGGCAGCTCACGGCGAGCGAACGCCCGGCGTCGGTGAGGCGAACACCGCGGCCGTCACGCTCCAGAAGACGCAGGCCGAGGGCGCGCTCGAAGTGGCGGAGCTGCTGTGTCACAGCGCCCTGGGTGAGAAAAAGGGTCGCCGCCGCCCTCGAAACGTGCTCGGTTTCGGAGACGGCTATGAACGAACGGAGCTGCTCGAGCGTGAAGCCCGGCTTCTTCACCGCGACATATTAGTCGGGCTTATCGAACTCATTACAAGTCATAGGCCCCCAATCATTTAAGAGAAGCTGAATTCGCGCGTTGTGCGTTACGTTTCAAGTCGTCAATTCGTCAGAAAGGAGGTGATTGGGATGGGCCGTGCGTGGCGCCGCGCCAGCAGCCAACGTGGCCAGGGAATGGTCGAATATGCGCTGATCTTGGTTCTCGTTTCGATCGTGGTCATCGTGATTCTTCTAACCATGGGGAACCAGATCCAGAACGTCTTCTCGAACGTAGTCGCAGCGCTCGGCTGACGCCGCGCTAGGAACGGGGTCCAATGGGCCGGGTGTAGCCACCCGGCCCATTGCGTTACTTTCACCAGACGCATGCGAGCAATCGCAGCCCGATGACCGGTCCCTGGTGGCGAGGCGCGGTCTTCTACGAGATCTATGTCCGCAGCTTCGCCGACTCCAACGATGACGGCATCGGCGACCTGCCGGGCATCACCCCCAGGCTCGATTACCTGAAGCGACTGGGCGTCGACGCGGTGTGGCTGACGCCCTTTTATCCTTCGCCCCAGAAAGACCACGGCTACGACGTCGCCGACTACTACGACGTCAATCCCGAGTACGGCACCCTCCAGGACTTCGACCGCCTGACCCAACGTGCGCACGAGCTCGGGTTGAAAGTGCTCGTCGACCTCGTGCCCAACCACACCTCGGACCAGCATCGATGGTTTCAAGCCGCAATCAGCTCGCCCGACGATCCTCATCGCGCCTTCTACCACTTTGCAGTCGCGCCGGCCGACGGGTCGCCTCCCAACAACTGGCGCTCCGCGTTCGGCGGCCCTGCGTGGGAGCGCGACGAGAAGGGCGGCGCATGGTACCTCCATCTCTTCGCGCCCGAGCAACCCGATCTCAACTGGTGGAATCCCGAGGTTCGGACCGAGTTCGAGCAAATCCTCAAGTTCTGGCTCGACCGCGGAGCCGACGGGTACCGCATCGACGTCGCTTCGGCACTCTTCAAACGGCCCGAGTCGCCATCACCGGCGCGTGACCTTCCAGAGGTGCACGACGTTTATCGGAGGTGGCGGAACCTGGCCGACGCGTACCGCCCCGAGAGGGTGCTCGTGGGAGAGATCTTCGGGTCCCAGCGTCAGGCTCGCTACATCCAGCCCGATCAGCTCAACCTCGCGTTCGCACTGATTCCCGTGCCGTGGAATGCAAATCGATGGAAGCGCTGGATCGAGGATGACATGCACGCGCTACACAGGCCAGGGGTTGCGCCCACCTGGGACCTTTCCAACCACGATGTGATTCGCCACGTCACTCGCTTTGGCGGGGGCTCCCTTGGACGCCGTCGCGCCCGCGCGGCACTCCTGCTCCTGCTTGGTCTTCCCGGCCAGGTCCTACTTTTTCAGGGGGACGAGCTGGGACTCGAAGAGGTCGACCTACCTCCCGAGGCACGCCAGGATCCCATCTTCATCCATACGCAAGGACGCTATCTGGGGCGAGACGGATGCCGCGTACCTCTGCCCTGGCTCAAGGGGGCGGCCAATGCGGGCTTCTCCGCCGTCGAGCCGTGGCTTCCCATGCCGCCCGGATGGGACCGGTCGGCCGTGGCGACCGAGGAGGCGTCCGCAACCTCGATGCTGACCTTCTACAAGCGCGCGATCGCTCTGCGTCGCCGCCTCTCACCGTGGCTGCCACCCGAGATCCGATGGGTGCCGGCCAAAGCCGGAACGCTGGTTTACCGCAGGGAGCGCCTCTCCGTCGCCTGCAACTTTCAAGCCCGCCTCGTGCGCATCCCGGTTCGCGGACGCCTTGCCCTGGCCACCGCTCCCCTCGCCAGGCTCAAGGACGGCTGGCTGACGCTGCCTCCGAACTCCGCCGCCTGGGTCGACTCGGCCGGCGCCGGCTAGTCCGCGCGGCAGCGGCAAACCTGCAGTGACATAGCCAGGCTATTCGGAGTTGGTTAAGACCCAGGCAGCAAACGCTTTACGGCGGTTAGCCGGTCCGAAATCAGCCCGTCCTGGGCCCTGATCCAGGCCGATTCCGGGGGTCGACGGTCCGTTCCCGGCTCTTAACCCGGATCTAACGTGGCAACCGCTAAAGTTGCTCCGTGGCGGTTGGAGCGCAGACAGATTCAGAGCCTCTAGGCCCGCTGGCGGTCCCGGACGCCCACCGATTCCTGAACCGGGAGCTGTCCCGGCTCGACTTCGACGAGCGCGTCCTGGGCATGGCCGAAGACCCCCGCCTGCCCCTTCTGGAGCGGGTCCGTTTCCTCGCCATCTTCAGCCAGAACCTCGACGACTTCTTCCAGGTGCGCGTGGCCGGGTTGAAGGAGCAGGTGCTGGCGGCGGTGGCGGTGGCCTCGCCCGACGGGATGTCGCCGCTGGATCAGCTCAAGGCCATCCGCAGCCGCGTCGAAGGGCTCGTGGAGCGGCAGGTCAGCCTTTACAACTCCGGCATCGTTCCGACCCTCGCCGAGTCCGGCATCGAGATCATCCGCGCCGACGAGGTGAGCAAGAAGGAGCTCAGCCAGCTGCACTCGGTCTTCAGGCAGCAGATCTTTCCAGTGCTGACTCCGCTCGCCGTCGACCCCGGCCACCCGTTCCCGTACATCTCGCACCTGTCCCTCAACCTGGCCGTAACCGTGCGCGACCCGCAGCGGCGCCAGCAGCACTTCGCGCGGGTGAAGATCCCGCCCGTCCTGCCGCGCTTCGTCCCGCTCGGCGAGGAGACCAGGTACGTGCCCCTCGAGGACGTGATCGCCCTGCACCTGCAGGCGCTCTTCCCCGGCATGGAAGTCATCGCCCATCACCCGTTCCGCGTCACGCGCGACGGCGACCTCGACGATGTCGACAGCGATGCCGAGGATCTTCTGGCCGCGATTCAGACCGAGCTTCGCCGTCGCCGCCGGCACGCGAGGGTGGTCAGGCTCGAGGTCGAGACCGGGATGTCGGCCGAGGTTCTGGAGCTGCTCACGCGAGAGCTCGAGCTGCAGCCGACAGATGTGTACCAGTGCCAGGGCCTTCTCGACCTCGGCAGTCTCAGCGCTCTGTGGCAGCTCGATCGTCCCGACCTGAAGGAAGAGCCCTGGACGCCGGCCACACAGCCTCGACTCCGCGGCATCGGTGCCGAAGTTCCGGACCTCTTCGCGGTCCTTCGGTCGGGCGACGTTCTCGCCCACCACCCTTACGACTCGTTCGCAACCTCGGTCGAGGCTTTCATCGACCACGCCGCAGGCGATCCCAACGTGCTGGCCATCAAGCAGACCCTCTACCGGACGTCAGGCCCCGGCAGCCCGATCGTGCGCGCGCTCATCCGCGCGGCTGAAAGCGGCAAGCAGGTGGCTGCGCTGGTCGAGCTCAAAGCTCGCGGCGACGAGCAGGCCAACATCGCATGGGCACGAGCCCTGGAAGAGGCCAACGTCCACGTGGTCTACGGGTTGGTCGGATTGAAGACGCACGCCAAGGTAACGCTCGTCGTTCGCCGCGAAGGCAACCGTATCCAGCACTACGTGCACGTCGGCACCGGCAACTACAACCCCAGCACCGCCCACGGATACGAAGACGTGAGCCTGCTGTCGGCTGATCAGGACCTCGGCGCGGACGTCACCGAGATGTTCAACCTCCTCACCGGCTACAGCCGCCAGCACCGGTACCGAAAGCTGCTGGTCGCCCCCTCGAGCCTGCGTACCGGGATCACGCAACTGATCGAGCGCGAGGCGAAGCAGGGCGGCCGCATCACCATCAAGGTCAACAACCTCATCGACCCCGACATCATCGACGCGCTCTACTCGGCGTCCCAGGCCGGCGCCCAGGTCGACCTCATCATCCGCAGCATGTGCTCGCTTCGGCCCGGCGTTCCCGGCCTTTCAGAGCGCATCACCGTACGCTCGATCGTCGGCCGATTTCTCGAGCACTCGCGAATCTTCCGCTTCGGCGCGGGCGCGCAGCCTGACTACTACCTCGGGTCGTCGGACGTCATGCAGCGCAACCTCGACCGCAGGGTCGAGGCGGTGGTCCCGGTGACGGACCTCAAGCTGTGCGCGCGCCTTGCCGAGATTCTCGACACCGCGCTGGCCGACGATGTGCTGGCATCCGAGCTGCAGCCCGACGGCTCGTGGCAGCACATCCAAACCGAGCACGGCCTCAACTCGCAGAGACGCTTCCAGGAGCTGGCCCTGGAGCGCGCGCGCGGCAATGGAGTGGTAAGCCTAATCAAGCATGCTTGAAAGAGAGGTGAAGCTCGGGGCCGGCCCCGCGTTCCACCTCCCCGACCTTGGCGGAGTAGTCGACGGTGTGACCGTCACCCCGCCCGAAGCCGTCCGGTTGGAGACCGTCTACTACGACACCCCCGATCTCCGCCTCGCCCGCTGGGGCGTCTCACTTCGCTACCGGGCGGGCGAGGGGTGGACCTTGAAGCTTTCCCCGTCGTCCAGCAACGGATTGTTGGAACGGGACGAAATTGCATTCCCAGGCGGGCCCAAAAAACCTCCAGCCGCTGCCCTCGCGCTGGTGCGTGCTTACGTCCGCAAGTCGGAGCTGGTGCCGGTCGCCCGTCTCTCCACCGTCCGGCGTCGCGTGAGGCTGGTGGGTGCGGATGGCGGCCGCATGGCAGAGGTCGTCGACGACGAGGTGTCGGTGCGAGACGGCCGCCGGGTGGCTGCACGTTTTCGCGAGATCGAGGTCGAGGTCGCCGGCGCCGATGGAAACGATGCCATCGTGTCGCCGCTGGTCGACCGCCTGCGCGCGGCGGGGGCGGGAGCCCCTGACCCCACTCCTAAACACATCCGAGCCCTCGGCCCTCGCGCCATGGAGCCCCCCGAGGTGGCCCCGCTGCCCGTCACCCCCGAGTCGGCGGCGCGCGAAGTCATCCGAACCGTGCTCGCCGAGCCGGTCGCGGCGATCCTCCGCAACGACCCGCTCGTGCGCACCAGCAAAGATCCGGAGGCCGTGCACCAGGCGCGCGTGGCGACGCGCAAGCTGC
>VBHB01000131.1 GCA_005880315.1 Chloroflexota bacterium
CTAAGGCGGATTGCCGGTGCAGGGGACCGCCAGCACCCCACTTAGCGCGACCACCGCTAAGTTTACGGCCCCCACGAACTCAGAGGCTGACGCCGTGAGTTTGCGGGGACCCCTCATCCCGCCTCCGACGCCGTCACCCGCGGCCGCCCGAACGCCGCCCAGCCCAGGTGCACGAACGTCGCGAGGGTGGCGATCGGGATGACGACCTCGGCGCCGGCGACGACGTTGGACGCATCCTGGTTGAGAAAGCGAAACAGGCAGATGCCTCCGACCAGCACGATGATCAAAGCGGTCGAGATCTGCCCGCTCACGGTGTGCCGAAGCTCCGGCCGGCGGTGCATCGAGATCAATGCGAAACCCGCGAGCGCGGGCAGCAGGTAGCGCGCCACGATCACGGCCGCGAGCCAAAGAGGAATGATCTCGCTCAACACCAGACCGACTGCGACAGCTCCGAGCAGAACGCCGTCGACGACCGGGTCCAGCCCCCCACCGAGATTCGAGGGCCGGTCGAAACGGCGGGCGATGGTGCCGTCGACGAGGTCGGTGAGACCGGCGATCGCGAGCACCACCGCAAGCAGGCCGAGGTGGCCGGGCGCCATCGAATAGGCGAGCGCCGGCGCGGCCAGGTACGCCCGCAACAGCGACACCTGGTTGGCGATGCCGGGTATGAATGCGCCCCCGACCGCGACCAGGGAGAACCAGGGGAGGTACAAACCGGCCGGTCCAGGCGGGCCTGTCCCCAAAATCCAGGCCAGGCCGAAAACCAGGAGCGCAGCCGAGATAACGATCCCCAATCGGGTGATGCGCACCCGATCAGGCTACGGTTTGGGAGAGGTGCTCGCGCCGGGGGAGGGGCTTGGCGAGGGCGCGTGGTATGGCGCCGCCCCGGGTGGCGGATTGGCACCGCAGCGGTAGTTCGGCTCCCCGATTCCTTTCAGGAAGATCTCGGTGTAGCCGCCCGTCGAGACGGAGCCGCCGTCGTAGTCGCACACCATCCGCGTCACGACTCCCGCGGGCTGCGTCCACATGGCGGGCCACGGGTGGCTCGAGTAGTACGCCTCGAGAAAAGGCTTCCATACCGAGATGCCGACGTTCTCTCCGAACAACACGCCCGTCGGGCACTGCCAGCCGGAGGGCGGAAAGTTGGTCGCGAGATACGCGTAACCCGACTTGCATTGCGGCCCCGCGTCGATGTGCATCAACGATGCCGCCACCGCCAGGCCGGGCGTGTAGCCGATGAAGATCGAGCCCGTGTATGCCTCGGTCGTGCCCGACTTGCCCGCAACCGGACGCGCGCCGAGGTCCCCCAGATAAAGCTTGACCGGACCACGCAAGAGGTCGGTCATGACGTAACCCAGGTCCGAGCTGATCACCTGGACGCGCGATGCATTGGGGTCGAACGACTCGAGCACGGTACCGTCCGCGTCGACCACCTTGAGCACCGGGTGCGGCGAGACGCGGTAGCCGCCGTTGTCGAAGGCCGAGTAGGCGGCGAGGTGCTCGGCCATGGACATGGCGTCATGGCCGAGGGTGGTGGCGACGCCGTCGGGATTCTCGATGGTCGCCGTGACCCCGAGCTGGTGCAGGAAGGTTGTGACCTGCGCGCCGCCGACCTGCCGATAAGTCCACAGCGCCGGCAGGTTGCGGGACTGCGCCAACGCCGTCCTCAGCGAGATGTACCCCTCGTGCTTCGCATCCCAGTCGTTGAATGTATGGCCGCCGATCACGCCGGTCTGATCGTTGAGCAAGGTCGCCGGCGTGACAAGCCCGGCCTGCAACGCGGCGCCGTACGTGTACACCTTGAACGACGAGCCCACGCCGCGCCAACCCAGCGGATCGACCCCGGTCAGGTTGATCTGGCCGCGGATGGCGGCATTGTTGTAGTCGGCGCTTCCGACCATCGCGAGAATCTCGCCGTCCGAAGGATTCATGACGAGCATCGCGCCGGTGTTGACGCCGCGCCGCGCGTACGTCGCAACCCCAGACTTCACCCACTTGTCGGCCAGCGCCTGAGTGGAGAGGTCGAGCGTCGTGTAGATCATCAGCCCGCCTTCGTACAGCGCGCGCGTGCCGTACCGCTGCGCGATGTACAGCTCGACGTAATCGACGAAGTGCGCGGTGAGCGGGTTGTGCGAGCTGGGCTGCGCCTTGTGCGCCGCCAGCATCTTGTCGATCAGGTCGCTGTTGAGGGCGGCATTCGCAGCGGCCGAGCTGATGTCGCCCACCGTCACCACGCCGTCGAGCACCTGGCGCCATCGCTCCTTCGCCGCGTCGAGCTGGTCGGGGGTGCCGAAGGGGTCGTAGTCGGAGGGCGCCTGCGGCAGGCCGGCGAGAAAGCTGGCCTGTCCCCAGCTCAGGTCGCTGGCGTGCACCTGGAAGTAAGTCTCGGCCGCGGCTTCGGCCCCATATGCGCCGTTGCCGTAATTGATGCTGTTCAGGTACAGGTCGAGGATCTGCTCCTTCGTATAGCGCCGCTCCATCTCCTCCGCGAGCACCAGCTCATGGAACTTTCGGCTGATGGTCCGAGACTGCGCTTCCTGGGTGTCGAGCACGTCGTTCTTCACCACCTGCTCGGTGATCGTCGACCCGCCAAGGGTGGCCGAGTGATGCGTGAGGTCGTAGGCGATCGCGATCACGAGCCGTCGATAGTCGACCCCCGAGTTGGCGTAGAACGAGCGGTCTTCGGTGTCGATGGTGGCGCGCTGGAGCTTGACGCTGATCTTGCTCAGAGGGACCACAGTCCGGTTCTGGTGATACAGCGCCTCGATCAGCTTGCCGTTGCGGTCGAGGATGCGGCTCGTCTGGGTCAGTTTCGACGTCTGCAGCTGCTCGATCGTGGGTAGGTCGCCGGCGAAGTAGTCGACCATCCCGATCGCGGTCACCGTGCCCACGAGGCCGACGGCGCAGATCGCGATCATCGCCACCAGCGCCGTCCGCGCCAGCCACCCCCTGGATACACGCCGGCCGCCGCGCCGAGGGCGTGGGCGTGCTCGGTTCTTCTGCTTCAGCGATCCAGCTGATGCGCCGCGACTAGCGGCGCGCCGTCGACGGTGTGTGCCCGCCAGGGGTCGGACCTCCAGGACGTTTGGTGTGACGAAAGCTGCGACGCTTGGCGCGAGTCTAGCAGGGGGTCCCGGAGAGCTAGCGGAGAAGCGCCTCGGAGGCCTGGTCGGCGAGGCTCACGATGGGGTTGGCGAATATGCCGTAGCCCGCGATCGCGACACACAGAGCGATGGCACCGTACGTCGACAGGCGCGTCAGGACCGGGAGCCGGGCGCCCGCGACGCGGCGGCTTTCGTCCGGTGGATTCTGAAGGTAGATGGCGCGCAGCGTTCCGATGGCGGCGCCCACGCTCATGACGGCGCCCAGCACGCCCAGCGCCAGCAGCCACATGGCGCCGCTCTGCGCCAGCGATGCCGCCACCGCGAACTCACCAAAGAATCCCGCCAGGGGCGGTGCGCCAGCCAAAGACAGGAAGACGAGCGCGATGGCTGCTGCTCGCGCCGGACGCAGCAGGCCCATACCCGCCAGCGCGAACTCCCCGATGTCGGCGCCCGCCATCACCGCCGGCCCGGCCGTGGCCGCGATGGCGAAGGCGCCCAGGAGAAAGACCGAAGCCCCCAGCCCTGAGCGATAGTGCGTGGCGAGCCCTGCAGCGATCCAACCCACCTGCCCGGCGGCGAGATAGGCGAGCCTGGCCCGCGGTGACCTCGTCGCCAGCGCAGCCGCACCTCCCACGACCATCGCGACCGCTGCGGCCACCATCAGATAAGGAGAGAAGGCCGCCGGCACCGGGGAAAGCAGCGCCGTGACCTTGACCGCAACCGTCAGCGCCGCGGCGGCGACCAGCCCGATGACGATACCCGCACCGAGTGGTGATGCCCCCAGGCCGATGGGCACCCGCACGAACTGCAAGGGTGGCAGGCCCGCGCGCACCGCCAGCCCGCCGAGCAGCAGCAGCACCGGGATGCCGAAGGGAAGGGTGGCTCCCGTGGTCGCGGCGGCATGGCGCACCGCCTGCAGGTCGGCCGCACCGGTGGTCGCGTATATGAACGCAAGCCCGATGAGCAGCAACCCGCTGGCCACGCCGCCGGCGACGAGCAGCCGAAGAGCGAGATCCGATCGTCGCAGCGAAACCAGGACCACTCCCGCGGCGGCCGCCACCTCAAGCCCTGCCCAGAGTCCGACAAAATCGCCGGCCGATGCGATGACCATCACGCCGAACGCGCCGAGCAGGATCATCGCCATCCCGACCGCGGGCGCGTTCTCTTCCGTCCAGTCGGTGACCGCGATCGCAAGCGCAGCCGCCAGGAGCACGGCGGCTTTGGCGAACAGGGCAAACCGATCCTGTACGAGCGCCCCGCCGAAGAACGTCGCCAGGGTGGCGCCCACCCAGAGCTCGACGACCAGGGCGGCGAGCGCCAGCCCCGCTGCCGCGCCCGGGAACCACCAGCGCGATCGGCCGCGGGTGCGACCCGCCACCAGCAGCGCCAGCGCGCCGGCGACGACCATGACTTCGGGGACGAGGACGAAGTTCCTCATTGCGCCGCCGTCGGAGCCGGTTGGACGTAGGGCGATGCGATGTCGGTGATGCCGGCCGACATGACGTTGACGAGGCCTGGGTCGAAGAGCGGCAGGTCTGTGCCGGGCAGCTTGGGCCCGCTCGGGAACAATCCAACCCACAGCAGGCCTCCCGCGAGCAGGCCGAGATACCACGTCTCGCCCAGCGATGCGTCGGACACCGCCGGCGCGTCATGGTTCGGCTGCCCGAACAGGACGCGGTGCGCGACCACCGCCAGCGCGATCGCTGTGAGCACCAGCCCGGCGGCGACGGCGAACGAGCCGATCGGCTGCGTCTTGAACGACCCGAAGAAGATCATGGTCTCCGCCGGGAACGAAGCCAGCAGCGGCACGCCAAGAAGCCCCAGCGCACCGAGCACCAGCAGCCACGTGAGGATGGGCATTCGAGGCGCGAGCCCGCTGAGCACCGAAAGGCTCCGGGTCTGCGCGCGATCCGTCACCACCCACGCCGCTGCGACGATCAGCGCCGCCACCAGCCCGCCTGTGAACATCGACAGCACGCTGCCGGCGATCGACAGCGGGGTCAGCGCCGCGAGGCCGAGGACGGTGATCCCGCCAGGCACCATCGCGAGGTGGGCCGCTGCCCACCGCAGGTCGACGGAGCGCAGCGCGACCACGGCCGCATAGATGATCGTCACCGCGGCCAGCGCGGCCAGCAACGGCGAAAGGAGTCGCGACGCATCCGCGTCGGCCGCCACCAATCCGCGCAACAGCAGATATCCGCCCAGGCGCGAAGCGGTTCCCGCGATCACCACGGACACACCGAGCGGGGCTTCCGAGTACACGTCGCGCACCCATCCGTGAAACGGAAACAGCGGCAGCCGGGTCGCCGCGGCCACCATCAACGCCAGGCCCGCGGCGAGCTGCACCCTCGGGGTGAGCGCAGCTTTCAGCACCACATCCATGTCGAAGCTGGTCCCGCCGCTCGCCCCGTACACGGTCATCGTGGCGACGAGCAGCGCTGCAGTGCCGATGCTCCAGTAGCCGACCAGCCTCCAGGCCGCGGCTTCACGACCTGGTCCCCCCCATCCCAGGATCAAAAGCGCGACAGGGATCGTCGCGGCTCCCCAGAACAGGAGCAGCACGAACATGTCGTGCGAGGCGATGGCGCCGTTGACGGTGGCCTGTGTCAGGAGCAGAAGCGTGAAGTAGGACCGCACCCGCTCGCGGACGCCCCATGACGCGAGCACCGAGACGATTCCGATGAGACAGGACAGCATCATCATCGTCATGCCCGGGCCGTCGACGCCGAGGTGATATGTCACGCCGATTGAGGGAAGCCACGGCAGCTTCTCCTCGTACTGCAGAGTCGGGAGGAAGGTCTCGAACAGGTGGTAGGCGATGAAGAGGACGAAGAAGATGCCGAGGTTGGTGAAGAACGCGATCTGCTTCATCAGGGTGTCGTAGCGGCCGCGTGGGTTGGGGACCGTGTTCATCACGATTGCGACCACGACCGGCACCCATATCGTCAGGCTGAGGATCAGCGGTGACGTGAAGATGCCCGCGCCGGGCACGCCCGCGGGCGTGGGAGTGGCGGCCGCGATCGCTGCGAGCATCACCTGAACAACCCCGGAGTGGCGAGGCCGACGGCGAGGGCGAGCACGGCTGCAATCACGACCAGCAGGGGAACCGCGGGCGCACGCGCCGCCGCCAGTGCCAAGCGTCCCGATGTTGCGGTGGCCTGGGCCAGCCAGCCGTCACCCTCGGGAATCCATTCGTATACGCGCTCGGTGATCGCCGCGATCGGCTCCCAGAGGAAACGCGACCAGGCGGCGCCCGCCAAACCCAACCATCTGTTCAGGACGTCGCCCAGGGCCGCGGACGCGCGCAGCGAACCGTCCTTGTCGGTCCCGTACGCGAACGCGGTGAGCACGAGCCCGATGCCAACCACGCCCACCCATACGCCGACGGCGGCGGCCGACGCCGCTCTGTGCGGCTGGTTGTCGAGAAAACCCACCCAGCTCGGAAAGAGCATGGCCACCACCAGAGCGGCGCCCGCGAGAACAAGCCAGTACGGCCAGCTCAGCGACGCCGGTGGACCTTCACGGACTCGATCCGGCTCGAACGCCCTGCGCCGCCGCAGGGGGCCGATCGCGATGGCGATGCCGACGCGGACCGCCGCGATCGAAACGAGCAGGACAGCCTCGCCGACAGCAAGCGCGAAGCGCGTTCGCGAACCTGCCGTGAAAGGCACCGCCAGGGCGGCTGCGAAAGCGATCACGATTCCCGCCACGAGAAGCGCGGTCGTGGTGGCCCGCATGCGCCGCCACCCGTCGCCCATCTCCGCCAGGTCGTTGGTTCGCATCGCCGCGACGATCGAGGACGTCGTCAATGCGGCGGCTGCCCGCGCCGGAGCGGCAGCAAGCACGCACAGCACCCCGAATACCGCAAGCGTGGGCGCCGACGCCTGATAGGAGTAGATGACGAGGGCTGCGCCGATGGCCGCGACCCCGGACCCGGCCAGCACCATCGCCCGGCGCGGCTCGTTGCCGAACAGGGACCCCAGCGGTGCGGCCACGGCCGCGACGGCGCTTGCGTAGACGAGGCCACGCAGCGTTTGCGTCGGCGCAGCGGCGATGATGGGCATGATCCGGTACAGCGCGACGATGGCGACAATCGACCAGACCGACTGCACCATCGCGCTCGCCGCCGGCGGCGTGGTCGGCGCGGTGCGCGTCAGCCAGATGTGAATGGGCCACAGCCCGAGCCGTCCGGCTACGCCCACAAATAGAAGGATGGCCGCGGCCGTCCACGTCTTCGCGCCGACGCCGGCGGTGTGGTGGAGGATCGGCACCAGGCTGCTGATGCTCTGCAGGCCGTAGTGCGAATAGATGACGCCGATGCCGCACAGCAGGCTCAGGTCGGAGACAAAAGGCAGCGCCAGTGCGATCCGCCCGCTTCGAGAAGCCTCGACCGAGCCCCAGCGTTGGGCCAGCATCAGATAGGTGGCGGCGCCGGCCAGACCCCAGAACGCGAACAGCTCCGCGAGGTCGTAGCTCACCAGCGCGGCGACGGCGCCGAACAGCAGGGTGCTCACGAGCGCGTAGAACCGCGGGCCGCCCGGCTCGGCGCGTCCCATCACGCGATGCCACGCAAGGGCGCCGATGACGCAGAGCTCGACCGCCAGCAGGGCGACCGAGGTGAGGCGGTCGACGCGGATCACGATGTCGATGCCGAAGCCCTGGAAGTTGGTGGCGCCAGTGAAGGCGACGGGGATGTTCAGGTATGGATAGCTGACCTGGAACGGCGTCGTCCTTCGGGTCATGCCCCAGGCGATCAGCAGCGTGAGCGCGAACGTGGCCACCGCGCCGAACATGGCCATGTTGGCGGCTGAGCGTCGCGTCCGCACGCTGGTGGCAGCGAGCACGAACGCGAGGAGGGGCACCATCACCATGAGCGGCACCGCCCACCCCAGAGTCGTGGACGGGTCAAAACGGAAACCGCCCGCCGCCGCCGGGCGCGCGCCCGATGCCGCACCCGACGCCGCGGTGAAGATGTCGTAGAGCAGGCTCAGCGAGGGATCTCCCGGCCGGACAGCCCGACGCCGAGGGCGACCGCCGCCAGCGCCGCGATCGCGAGCAGCACGGCCGCCTCCTGTCCGAGAAGCGGGGCGCCCGATGCCGCACCGAAACGGGCGACGCCGACGAACGCGGTCCCCGCTCCGGCGAACATCACGGGCAGCCCGCACAGCGCCGCGGTCAGCTCACGCTTCCACGCTGCGATGAACGCGCCGAGCGCGGTCAACGCCGCGGAGACGAACAGCACCGAGACCAGCGTGACCGTCACCGCCGGGTCTCTCTCTCGTCTCGCGGCCGCTCGCGGCGCCATGCCAGCGCTGCGCCGACCAGCGCCACCAGCACGAGCCCGCCGATGGCATCGGTGGCGACGCCGTCATGCGCGAACAAGAGACGCCCGACGGAAACGGCGCCAAACGGGCCGCCGTAAAAAGTCGCGTTCGCGAACTGGCCGCGAAACGCCGCATAGGCCAGGCCGATGAACAGGAGGGCGGCGCCGACGGCGCCGAGCTGCCGCCAGGCAGCACCGGCGGCCTGCTCCACGCTCCGGTAGTCGGGCTTCGCCACCAGCGCACCCACTGCCACGAAGCAGATCAGGACGACCACCGCGGCGAAGCCGGCCGACAAGGACGCGTAAATTCCCGCCACCCCCAGGCCGGTCAGCGCGAGGGCCAGGCCGCGACGCCAGTGGCCGCCCAGAAATGCGGCAAGGATGCCGCCGGCGCCGGCCAGTGCCGCGGACACGTAGAAGCCGATCGCGTGAAGGGAGTCCATTCGCGCGGGCTAGTCGAACGAAGCGCCGGTGACAGCGCGCCACGCAAACAGGAGCCCGGTACCGGCGATTCCCACCACGGCGGCGGCCGCCACAACGCCGGCAGCGCTCGCCGGACCCGCCGTCAGCGCATAGCCGTAGGCCACGAGCATCGCGAGCAGGGCGACCGAAATCCCGATCGCGGCCAATCGCGGCGCCTCGATCCTCCGCAACCGCCTCGAAAAAGGAGCCACGACAGGGAGTATCGCAGAGCCCCGGTTCCGGCCTAAGCGGCCCAGCGCATTCCAGGGGCGCGCACGCGCCTCGCGGTGACGCGATCGGGCGGGATGAACCTCACCTCTTCCCCAACCCTCACCACCTGCCAACCGCCCTCATGTACGAGCCGATGGTGGTAGTAGCAGAGCGGAAGTAAGTTGCCAAGGTCGGTCGATCCACCCCGCGACCAGAACTCGAGGTGATGGGGAGTCGTCCAGTTGATCGGCCGGTCACAGCCCGGCCATGCGCAGCCCCGAT
>VBHB01000234.1 GCA_005880315.1 Chloroflexota bacterium
ACAAGGGCTCGCGGATTCTCTGGATGGCCGAGCGGATGCGCGCCGGCGTCGTGTGGGCCAACACCTTCAACCGATTCGACCCCACCTCACCGTTTGGCGGGTACAAGGAGTCGGGCTTCGGACGCGAGGGCGGCCGGCACGGCCTGCTGCCTTACGTGGAGCTGGTGTGATGCCGACCGCCAAGAACGGTACCAATGGCCGCATTGACGTACGGAAGACATACAAGCTGTTCATCGCCGGCGAGTTCGTACGATCGGAATCCGGCCGCGCATTTCGATTCGATGGGAACGTCAACATCCCCAGGGGCTCGCGCAAGGACTTGCGCGACGCGGTGCGCGCGGCGCGCGGAGCGGTGTCCGGGTGGTCAGCCCGGACAGCCATGAACCGCGGCCAGATCCTGTACCGCGCAGCCGAGATGCTGGACGGACGGCGGGCTCAGTTCGTCGAGCTGCTGGGCTTGGGGCGCGCGGCGAACAAGGAAGTCGACGAAGCGGTCGAGGCGCTGGTCTGGTACGCCGGTTGGACAGACAAGGTGGCGCAGGTCATTGGCGGCACCAACCCGGTGTCCGGTCCCTACTTCAACTTCACGATCCCCGAGCCGACAGGCGTGGTCGGGATCGTGGCTCCGGAGGAGCCGGCGCTGGTGGGCCTCGTCCGGCGTGTGGCCCCGGCGCTGTGCGGCGGCAACACGGTGGTGGTGCTCGCCCCCCAGGAGAACCCGCTCCCGACTCTGACCCTGGCCGAGGTGCTGGCCACCAGCGACGTGCCGGCCGGCGTAGCCAATGTGCTGAGCGGGTTCCGCAAGGAGCTGCTGCCATGGCTCTCTGCGCACATGGACGTGAACGCGATCGACGTCGCCGGCTGCACCGCCGACGAGGTGACCGAGATCGAGAAAGCAGCCGCTGACAACGTCAAACGCGTCGTCAAGCACCCTGCCGGCGAGCTGAGCCCGTACCTCATCACCGCGTTCATGGAGATGAAGACCGTTTGGCACCCCGTCGGGGTCTGAGTTTGAGCAAGAGCGAGGCCCCCCACCCGGCCGCGCTTCGCGCGGCCGACCTCCCCACTTCGTGGGGAGGCGATACATGACTGATCTCATGACGGAGACCCCGCCGAAGATCAAGCCGGCGCGGGCGATGATCAGCTCGCACCTCAAAGGCGCGACGGTTTTCGCCGCCGACCTCCTGCGCAGCCTCACCATCCCGGCCGAGCTCGAGTTCGTCAGCGCCGCGAGCTATGGCTCGGGCACCTCGAGCAGCGGCCACGTGAGGCTGGCGCATATGGTCGAGGGGCCGCTGGTCGGCCGCCACGTGCTGCTCGTCGAGGACATCATCGACTCCGGCCGCACGGTCGACGTGATCGCCAAGCGGTTGAAGCGCATGGGCCCCGCGTCGCTGAGGCTTGCGGCCCTCCTCGACCGGCCGGCGAGGCGAGAGGTCGAGGTGAAGATCGATTTCACCGGCTTCGTGATCCCTGACAAATTCGTGATCGGCTACGGGCTCGACTACGCGGGGCTCTATCGCGAGCTGCCGGGGATCTACTCGTTGAGCTAGAGGCACACCCCACCTGGCCGCGGTCGCTGACGCGACCGGGGCCTTCCTCCCCGCAAGGCGGGGAGGTGAAATTCATTTCAGGAGACGCCTGCGCAGTCTGAGCGCTGCGATGGTGACGCCGGCATGAGGTCGATGCCGCGATACAGCGGCGTGAGCTCGACCACCACCTGGAGCGCGGCCGGATAAACCGTGATCGGAAAGAACGTGGCCGAGAACAGGAACATGGGTTGCAGCCCGAGCTGCACCCCGTCGAAATCCTGCCAGCTGCGCATGAACGTGGTGATGACCGCGCCCAGCGCCGCAAACGCGAAACCCACGAGTACCGCTGCCGGGATTGCGAGAATCGCCCATGGAGATGCCACGAGCCCGAGCGCGAGCATCAAGACGAGGAAGCCGACCGAATAGAGGCTGCCGCGCCCGACCGCCCAGATGATCTCGCCGACCGTCGCATCCTCGATGCCGACCGGGGTGGCGATGATGGCGTCGAAGCTCCTGACGTAGCGAAGCTTGTAGAAGAGGTTGAACGTGGATTCGTATATGGCTCCGTTCATCGCCGACGATGCCATGAGGGCCGGGGCCACGAACATCGCGTAGGTGATCACATGGCCGTGGCCGATGGGGACGTTTCGCACCAGAGAACCGATGCCAAAACCGATCCCCAGCAGGTAGAGGACCGGCTCGACGAACCCGGTGAGCAGGACGATCCATTGGTGGCGATACGCCATGACGTTGCGCTCGAGCATGTGAATAGCTCGCGTGGGCAGGCGCCTGGAGGCGATGCTCAATTGGCGAGCCTCCGCGCAAGACGGGGCCTGGCGATGACCACTCCGGCCGCCGCAAACGCGAACAGAACCGTCACGTGAGCAAAGGCATCGCCGGCGAGCAGGTTTCCGAGCACGATTCCGCGGCAGAGGGCAACGCCGTGGGCCAGCGGAGTCGCCCAGGCCACGGCCTGCAGAAACAGAGGCAGCTTGTCGATTGGAAAGAACGCGCCCCCCAGGAGGAAAAGCGGCGTGATCACGAATCGAGCGATGGTGCCGAAGCCGGTGTCCGAACGCTGGCCTGCCGTGAACGCAAGGATGGGCGTGGCAAACGCGAGCCCGTTCAGGGTCGCGGCTGGGATGACGAGCAGTGAGGCCGGTGTACGAGCCACCCCGAAGACCACCATTGCGAACCAGAAGAGGGACGCCACCATCGTCAGCCGCAGCGTCAGCCACGCCACCTCACCCACCAGGACGTCGCGGACCGCGAGTGGAGTGGCCAGCATCGCGAAGTAGGTGCGATCCCACATGATCTTGGCGAGGATCGGGTACATACTCTCGAACGCTGCTGTCTGCATCGTCGTCGCCGCTATCAGGCCCGGCGCAAGGAAGTCGATGTAAGGCACGCCACCCACGCCTCCGGAGCCGCGGTTGACGAGACCACCGAGGCCGAGGCCCATCGCGGTAAGGAAGAAGAGGGGCGTGAAAAACGAGACCGTGAGCGAGCCTCGCCACACGCGCTTGAAGACGAGGAGGTTGTACTCGACGACGTGGCTTGCACCCGTGGCTGCAATCACTCGATGAGGCTCCTTCCCGTCAGTCTGAGGAACACGTCCTCGAGCGTTCCGCGGCGAATGAGCGCGCTCTCCGGCCGGAGCCCCTGGCGGTGCACGGCCGCGGTGGCGGCATCCCCATCGGCCGTGTAAAGGAGCACGCGATCCGGCAGCGCCTCGACACGCTCCACCACGCCCTTCAGCACGCCGTCGAGGTTGGGCTGCTCGTCGGGCGGGAACCGGAGCTCGACGACCTCGCGGGTCGAGTACTCGTCGATCAGCTCGCGCGGCGTTCCCACGGCCGCGATCTTGGCCTTGTCCATCACCACGAGCCGGTCGCACAGCTGCTCCGCCTCGTCCATGTAGTGGGTCGTGAGCACGATCGTCGCCCCGCGCTGCTTGAGACGGTACAGGCGGTCCCAAACGAGATGGCGGGCCTGCGGGTCGAGCCCTGTCGTGGGCTCGTCCAGGAGCAGCAGGTCCGGTTGGTTGATCAACGCGCGTGCGACGGACAAGCGGCGCTTCATACCACCGCTGAGCTGGTCGACCTTGTCCTTCGCGCGCTCATGCAGCTGGACGAACTCGAGCAGCTCGTCCGCCCTTCGAGCCGCCTCGTCCCAGGGGAGGTCGAAAAACCGCCCATACATCTGGAGGTTCTCGCGGACCGTCAGCTCGAGGTCGAGCGTGTCCTCCTGCGGCACGACTCCCAGCCGGGCCCGGATCTCCGCTCCGTGCGTCGCTGGGTCCAGGCCGAATATGGTCAGGCTGCCAGACGTCACCGGCGATACGCAGGCGATCATCCGCATCGTCGACGTCTTGCCGGCCCCGTTGGGTCCGAGGAATCCGAAGGCTTCTCCGCGCGCGACCGCAAATTCGATACCGTCGACAGCGACGAGCTTGCCGAAGCTCTTGCTGAGGTTCCTGGCGGAGATCAAAGGAGTCGAGCTGGTGGCGGCCACGATGTGGAGATTCATAACAGGAATGACCCGACTGGCATGAGGAGCGGGACGGGATAAATTGGTCTACCAGAGC
>VBHB01000235.1 GCA_005880315.1 Chloroflexota bacterium
CAACCAGGAGATCTTCCTGCAGCTGATGCCGCGATGAAGGTCTGCATCCTCCACGGACCGAATGCCGAAAAATCAGTGGTCGAGCGTGCATTCAAGGCGTTGAAGGCGCACGGCGCCGAGCCGTGGGAGGGTGATCGCGACGGCCCGGTCAACGCGATCGCAAGCCGCCTCAAGGACACCGACCTGGTCATCACGCTCGGCGGCGACGGCACATTCCTGGCCGGCGCCCGGCTCGTCGCGCCGCGCGGCATCCCGCTCCTGGGGGTCAACCTCGGCCGCCTCGGCTTCCTGACCGAGATCGACGCCGATGAGCTGGAGGAGGGCCTGGTGCGGTTTTTCAAGGGTGACTACCGCATCGAGGAACGCAACGTCTTGCAGAGCACTCTGCAGCGAGACGGCAAGAACATCGCCAGCGCGATCGGGCTGAACGAGGCTGTGATCAACCGGGCCGGCGAGGCGCGGATGCTGCGCGTGGAGATCGATGTCGGCGGCCAGGCCGTCGGGGTCATCGACGCCGACGGTGTGATGGTCGCGACCGCGACCGGGTCGACCGCCTACGCGCTCGCAAGCGGAGGCCCGATCCTCGAACCCACGCTTCGCGACCTGGTGCTCGTGCCGCTGAACCCGTTTGCACTGACCGTGCGGCCCATCGTCTTTCCGCCCGGCCAGGACATCAGCCTCTCGGTCCTCCGCGGGCCGGCCGAGCTGCGCGTCGACGGCGGGCGGCGGGGCCGCATGGTCCAGGCCGGCGATACCCTGCGCTGTGGCTCGCACCCCAGCCCGCTCAAGGTGGTGCGGTTCAGCCCGCCCGAGAGCTTTTACCGGCGCCTGGCCGAAAAGCTCGGCTGGGGCCGGCCGCTGGTGCCCATGAAGTGAACCTCGGAAACCAGGGTGCTTAAGGAGCTCAAGGTCCGCGACCTCGCGCTGGTTGCAGAGTCGAGGGTGCGTTTTGGTTCCGGCCTCAACCTGCTCACCGGCGAGACCGGCAGCGGCAAGTCGCTCATCGTCGATGCGCTCGGCCTCACCCTCGGCGCCAGGGGAGGCGCGGACCAGGTCAGGCACGGCGCCGAGCGAGCAACCGTGGAAGGCGTGTTCGAATCTGGCGGCTCAGCGCTCATCCTCGAACGGGAGCTTGGCAAGCGCAGCGCGGCGAAGATCGATGGCCGCACGGCCAGCCCGGCGCAGCTGCGCGAGCTCGGCCGCAGCCTCGTGGCGGTGCACGGACAGCACGAGCACCACGCTCTGCTCGATACCGACACCCAGACCGAGCTCCTCGACGGTTACGGAGGCGCCGGCGACCTCAGAGCAGCTGTCGGCGTCGCGCATTCCGCCTGGGCGGCCGCCTCTGTTGCCCTGTCCGAGCTCGAGGCCATGCGCTCGCGCGGGCAGCGCGAGCAGGAATACCTTCGCTGGCAGCTCGACGAGCTAAGAACGGCGGACCTCAAGCCGGGGGAGGATGCGGAGCTGGCCGCGGAGCGCGCAGCGGTACGCAACGCTGCTCGCCTCGCCGAGCTCGGCCAGGAATCGCTCGGCGCGCTGCACGAGGATGGGATCGCGCGCGCGTCCGCGGCCATCCGCTCCGCCTCGGCTCTCGATCCGCGACTGGCTCCGCATGCGGACCGCCTCGCCGCCATGGAGGAAGAGGCCGCTGACGTCGCCGCGGAGCTGAGGCGCTATACCGAAGCCCTCGACGCCGATCCGGGCCGGCTGGAGGCCGTCGAAGCCCGGCTTGCACTCCTGGACGGCATCAAGCGCAAGCACGGCGGCAGCGTCGACTCCGCGATCGCGGAACGGGAGCGCCTGGAGCGGCAGCTCGGCGCCACCGAAGACATCGCCGGCGCGATCGCAGTCGCCGTGAAGGCGAGAGACCTGGCTCGCGCCGGCCTCGAGGCGGCGGCGGCCAAGCTGACCACGGCGCGCGGGGACGGCGCGCGGCGAATGCAGAAAGCCGTCGCTTCCGAGCTGCAGGGCCTCCGCCTCGAAGGCGCGCGCTTCGAGGTCGCGCTGCGGCCCCGCCCGGAGATCGGACCGGATGGCGCCGAGCTGGCAGAGATGATGTTCTCGGCCAACCCTGGCGAGCCCCTGGCGCCGCTGGCGAGAGTCGCTTCCGGCGGCGAGCTCGCCCGCCTGATGCTTGCCATCAAGACGGTCGGCGCCGACGTTGACCGCCTACCCACGCTCGTGTTCGACGAGGTCGACGCCGGCATCGGAGGAGAGGCCGCGATCCAGGTTGGCTTGCGCCTCAAGGCGCTCGGCGCCAAGCGACAGGTGCTCGTGGTGACCCACCTCGCGCAGATCGCCTCGTTTGCCGACCATCACCTCGTCGTGGAGAAAGCCCCCGGCGCCGACGGTCGCAACGTAGTGTCAGTGCGCGAGCTGCGCTCCGACGACGAGCGTGCGGCGGAGCTGGCGCGGATGATGAGCGGCGGGGTCACCCCCAAGGCTCTCGCCCGCGCGCGTGAGCTGCTCGACGAGGCCAGGGCGAAAAAGTAGATGGCCCCCCGCAAGCTCTTCGCCGGACCCGACGATCGCCGCATCAAACGCGCGCTGTGCATCGTCGCGCACCCCGATGACATCGAGTTCTACTGCGGCGGGACGGTGTTGAAGATGACGTCGCGCGGTGTCCTGGTCGACTTCGTCCTCGCTACCTCGGGCGACAAAGGGGCTCGAGACGTCTCGAAGTCGCGCGCGAAGATGGCACGCATCCGCGAGCGCGAGCAAATTCGTTCGAGAGATTCGCGAGTCGAAGCCGGATGTGCTGCTGACCTTCGACCCCAATGTCGCTTATCGGTATCACCCCGATCACCGGGTAGTAGGACGTGTGGCGATTGACGCCGCCTGGCCGTGCGCCCGAGACCCGCTCACATATCCGAAGGCGGGAGACCCTCATGAGACCAAGGAGGTGTGGTGCTTTGCCAGTGAGCACCCCACGCTGGAGATCGACGTGAGCGACGTGCTCGAGGCGAAGATCGAGGGCCGCCTGGCCCACGCGAGCCAGACGGGAAGCGCGGCCGGCCTGCGCCGCCGCTGGCGCTACAGCGCGCGTATCGAGAGATTCCACCAAGTGGACGTCCGATAGACATATGAGAGGGAACCTGTCGGTTCCCTCTCATCGCCGGGCGCTTCGCGCGCGGCTGCTCTCTTTCCC
>VBHB01000107.1 GCA_005880315.1 Chloroflexota bacterium
CAGCGCCTTCGTATACGGATGGCGCGGGGACCCGAACAGGTGCTCCAGACGGCCGACCTCCACAATTCTTCCTGCATAGAGCACAGCCACCCGATCGCAGATCTGCGCTGCGAGTGCGAGGTCATGGGTGATGAGCAGCATCGCCATTCCTGTGCGCTGACGAAGTTCGCGCAGCAGCTGAACAATCTGGTACTGAGTCGTCACATCGAGACCGGTTGTCGGCTCGTCCGCTATGAGAAGGCGCGGTTCGCAGGAGAGCGCAAGCGAGATCATGATTCGCTGCGCCATCCCGCCGGAGAGTTGATGAGGATACGAACCTAGGCGGCTTTCGGGATCTGAGATGTGGACGCTCTTCACGATTTTGATTGCTTCCTGCCGTGCTTCCCGTTTTGACATTCCACGTCGAATCTCGAGTACCTGCGTGAGCTGCCTGCCGACCGTGATCACCGGATTGAGAGCCTCACGCGGATTCTGAAAGATCATCGAAATCTCCTTGCCGCGGATGTCCTGCTCCAGCTCAGACTCGCGGAGCCCCACGAGATCGCGTCCCTGCCAACGGACATGACCTCCAACCACTCGCCCCGGCTGTTTGAGGAGGCCGATGATCGAGTAGGCGGTGACAGATTTGCCGGAACCGGTCTCGCCAACCAGCCCGAGTACCTCTCCCGGCTCGATCTCGAAACCCACACCGTCCAGGACGCGCAGCTCGCCGCTACGCAGAAAGAAGCTCGTACGAAGATCGGAAACTTCGAGCAGGCTCAACGCCTACACCCTCCGCCGCTTGGGGTCGAGGATGTCCTGAAGGCCGTCGCCGAGCAGGTTGAACCCGAGCACGGCAACAGCGATCGCAAGGCCTGGAAACGTGTAGATCCACCAGTGGCCCTGCAGGAAGTCCTGGAGGCCCATCGCGATCATCACTCCCCACTCGGCCGTCGGGACCCGCACGCCGAGTCCGATGAAGCTAAGGCCGGCGGCCTCCAGGATCGTGAAACCGCACTGCAGCGTCGACAGCACGATCACGGGAGTCAGGCAATTGGGGAGCAGGTGGCGCCACAGAAGACGCCAGCGTGAGTTGCCCACGGCCACCGCCGCAAGTGCAAACTGCGATTCTTTGACGGAAAGCATCAGTCCGCGCATTAGCCGCGCGTAGCCGGGGATGTTGATCGCCGCGGTGGCCACGATCACTGTGATGACTCCAGGGCCAAGCGCCCAAGCCACCGCCATCGCAAAAACGAATCTGGGAAACGCTTGTAGGACATCCTGGCTGCGCATGACTCCCTCGTCGAAGAAGTGACCGAAGAAGCCGGCGAGAGCTCCGATGGTGACCCCGATCGCCGTCGAAAGGGCCACCGCCGACAGGACCATGATCAGATCGAGTCGGGAGGCGACGACGACGCGCGTGAACACGTCTTCTCCGTACTGGTCGGTGCCGAATGGGTGCGCGAACGAAGGCGCCAGTGCCGCGTCGCCGAGGTTCACCCCGTACGGGTCGTACGGAGCCAGAACTGGGCCCAACAGCGCCGAGAGAAAGATCAGCGCGACTATGAAGAGTCCAGCGAAGGTGGCCGGGTTGCCTCTGAGCTGGTAGACGAGATCGCTGAAGCGCCCAACCACTGGAGGCGGCCCCCCAACCGAGCTTCCGGGGGCAACGATCTCTTCGATGGCCACCTCAGTACCGCACTCGTGGATCGAGGGCTGCGTTGGCGATGTCCAGGAAGAGATAGATCACCATGTAGAGAAGAGTCACGAGCAGCACGAAGCCCTGAATCGCCGGGAAGTCACTGCTGAGCAGCGCGTTGTACGAGTACTGGCCCATGCCAGGCCAGGAAAAGATGATCTCGACGAGCACCTCGCCGCCCAGCGCGTATCCGTAGACGGCCGCGATTATGGTGAGAATCGGGATCATCGCGTTCTTGAGCGCGTGCCGCAAGACGACGACCCGAAACGGTAGGCCTAGGGATCTGGCGGTCCGGATGTAGTCGGATTGGAGCACCTCGACCATGACGGCCCTGGTCATCCTTGCGATGGGTGCCATGGCGACGAATCCGAGCGTGAAACACGGCAGGACAAGCGCCTTTGCGACCTGACCGAAGAGATCCAGGTTGCCTGTGATCAGTGAATCAACAGTGAGGAATCCGGTGATTGGCTTGATGAAAACTGTTGCCGAGCCGGTACGGCCAACCGGGCCAGGCAGCCAGTCCAGGAAATAGAAGAAGACGTAAAGCAGCATCAGCCCGAGCCAAAAGATGGGCATGGAAACGCCTAGCACTGAAACGCCCCGGGCGACGGAGTCGATCCACGAGTCCTTCTTGATCGCGGCCGCGATCCCGAGCGGGATGGCCACCGCGATCGCAAACAACATGGCGTAGGTGACGAGCTCGAACGTCGCGGGGAAGCGCTGCCGTAAGTCCTTGGAGACGTCTTGAGCAGTCGTGTAAGACGTCCCCATGTTGCCGTGGGACAGGTCGCGCAAGTAGAGAGCGAACTGCTCGTAGAAGGGCCGGTCCAGGTAAGCGATGTGCTTCAGCTCAGCCCTTCGTTCGTTCGAGATGTATGGTCCGGCAACCCGGTCGACCGGGTTGCCGGGCACTATTCGTGTCAGCGCGAAGACCAGGAAGAGCGCGACAAGCAGCACCGGCACGATGAAGAGAAGGCGTCGCGCCGCGTACAGGAGAAGACGTGTGGAGCCCATCCGGCCCTTATCCTGCTAAGGGCCTAAACCTTGTACATGTACGCGTACCTGTTCAACTCGTCGTTGTAATAGACGTAGCCCTTTACGTTGCTCCTGAGCACGACGTTCCAGTTCGGCCCAACGAGGAACGCGTGGGGAGCATCGGCGATCACGAGCTTCTGAGCGTCCTTGCTGCCCTGGATACGGCCCTCCTTGTCCAACGACAGCGTCCATTTACTCACCAGCGCGTCGACCGCTGGATTGGAATAGCTCACGTAGTTGGTCGGGCTGGTGGAGCTGACGTTCCAGCTCATGTGGTACCAAGGGTCATTGACCCAGGAAAGCCACTCATCGATCCACATGTGGAGCTTGCGCCCTTGCTCTTGCTCGTTGAACGGCGCGAAGGCGACCTTCTGGATCGACACGTTGAGTCCGATCTGCTTCAGGTTGGCCTGGATGAGCACCGCGGCTCGCTCCGCCTCCTGCCAGTCCGCGCGCACCGTCAGTGTGATCGGCGGCGCCCCTTGACCTTTCGCGAAGCCGGCTGAGGCAAGCAAGTCGGCTGCCTTCTTCAGGTCGGTGTTGTAGTTCCACGTGCTGAAGTCGCTGGACGGCATGCCGTTGCCGATGATGCTGCGGTTGACCTGCGCGTAGCCGTGGAAAACGTCCTTCAGGATGCTGTCGTACGGAACTGCGTAGGAGACCGCCTGCCGGGCGGCCTTCTTGTCGAACGGCGCCATCTTGTTGTTCATCTCGAGAAACAGATTGCGAGGGTTCGGGAAGGTGAGCACCTGCAGGCCGGAATCTTGCTTAAGCGTGTTCAGGTCTTGCACCGGAGGCACCATGATCATGTCGACCTCGCCGCGCTTGATCAAAAGCTCGCGCTCGGCGGCATCAGGGACGATCTTCTGAATCACCTTGGCCAGCTTGGGCTTGGTCCCGTAGTAGTTTGGGTTTGCCTTCAGCACGATGCGGTCGCCTGGGACGTACTCATCGAGCATGAAGGGCCCGTTGCCTGGGGCGAGGTTCTTTTTGAAGTAGTCGGTCGCCCATTTGTCGCTGCTCGTGGCATGCGCCTTGACGTCCTTGATGTCGAGCGCGCTGGTGTTGTGCATCGTGTTGTTCTTCATCAAGAGCAGGTTCGGAGCATCCATCGTGATTGCGACGCGATGATCATCGAGTGCTTTGATGTGGCTCGGATCCGGTACGGCTGCCATTTGGAGCAGGAAGTAAGAGATGCCCTGCGCCTCGAAGATCCGGCGGTAACCCTGCTCGATGATCTGGGCGGTGATCGGCGTTCCGTCGTTGTACGTGAGTCCTTGGCGGAGCGTGAAGATCACCTGGTTGCCGCTGGTCGAGTAGCTCTCGGCCAGCATGCCGTCGATCGACTCGGTGTCGACGCCTGTGAAGCTGACTCCAGCCACAGTCTTGTCGGCGTGCTTGTACTGAGTGAGCTGGTCAAATGTGTTCTGAATGGTCGTCTGCGCCGGCTTGCTGCCGACGGTGAACGCAGGGTCGAAAGTGTCGATGTCGCCTTCGACCGCCACGACAAGGGTATCGGTTGGCGTCTTCGAGGTCGACGCGGTGGTGTTGTCGTGCGCGGGGCTGCAAGCCGCCAGTACTGCCTCAACCATGCTGAGACTGAGTGCGGCGCCCACGCCGTACTTGAGGACATCTCGGCGCGTGACCGAAGCATGAAACGCCTCCAATGCCTCAAGGTCCTCCAGTCGACTGCGCTCCCTTTTCATGGTTACCTCCCCGGATTGGCCACGGTCTCAGCCAGTGGCGATGTCGCCAGTTGTGCGGCAAGCCCGAAAGCCTCGAGCTCGTCTCTCGGTGGCGTGGCGAAGCCACCGATCTTGCTTGGTCGCCAACCGAGTCCAGCCACGTCAGCCAGAAGCTCCGCGTACTTGAAGGGCGCCACAGTGGCGTCGACCACGGGGACGCCGAGCAGTGTCTGCAGCTCTTCAAAGAATCCGTACTCGGCAGTGCAGCCGAGGACAACCACCTCCGCTCCATCGTGGGTGACCGCCTCATGAGCCGCTTTGGTCAGTCGTTTGCGCGTGAGGTCAGGATCGTTCTGGAAGTCGTGGACCCCGAGCTCGACCACTTTGAATGACGCAAGACGGTCTCTGTATCCATAGCGCGTCACGTTGTCGCGCATCTCCGGCACCCATTTGCGGCGACCAACGATGACGGAGAAGGAGTCTCCGAGCGTGGACGCGATGTGGAGTGCGGACTCGCATGGCGCGCCCACCGCAATGCGGGTGGCCACCTCCCGCGCCGCGCGCAGGCCCGTGTCGTAGAAGCAGCCAATGACCGCGGCGTCGAATCCGTCGCGCTCGGCTGCGACAACCGCGGCCAGAACATCGGGCGTCACCCATGCTTCGTAGGCGTGGTATTCGAGGTGGTGCGGCCCTCGTTTCAACGAGCGAACCTCGACCTCTGTGGTGGGCCGCTTGACTCGTCGCAGCTCTGCGCCGATCGTGGCGTCGAAAACGGGAGTGCCGAGCGGGTTGATCCACAGAATTCGGCTCATAGGCTGACCTCAGGCAACGCTTTCCGCCTCCAGCGCCAGCTCGCCAATCGCCTTGACTCGAATCCGGGCGGCGTTGCTCGGCAGGTAAGCCAGCGGGACCTCTTCAACGTCCACGATGTTCACCGTCTCCTCGCGTGCACCGGCGGCCACGGCTTTCTCGACGGCTTCCTGTTTTGCCTGCTCGAGCGCCGTTTCCCGGCCCATCTGGTCGAGGGCGAAAATGCGGTCGACCTCTCCCCCCACCTGCGCGATGGCCGCCCCGATGGCGTTGGCAACGGCAAAGTGGTTGGGCTTGACCAGCTCCGACGCGCCGGCGAGGCGGTCTCCAAGGAGGATGCTGCCGCCCCCAACCACGACCAGCGGGATCGGATCAGCGCTGGTTTTCATTCGATCGACGGCCTGGCTGATGGATTCCTCGATCAGCGCCAGCGCGCCCTCGATGACTTTGCGCTTGAGGCCCCGAACCGCACGCGCGTCCCCGATCTCGGCCCTGCCCGCGGCCACCGCGATGTCAGTCGCTGTGAGGATTTCGCCGCCAAAGATCAGGGCCTTGCTGGTCAACTCGTAGCCCACACTGTCGGGCCCGATTCGGAGCTCACCATCGGACCGCACGAGGCTGCCTCCACCCAGACCGAAGGACAAGACGTCAGGCATGCGGAAGTTGGTCCTGACCTGTCCAATCTCAACCGTGACGGATGCCTCGCGTGGAAAACCCTGCTGGAGAACGCCCACATCACTCGTTGTGCCGCCGATGTCGACAACCGCGCAGTCGAGGCGACCAGACAGGAAGGCCGCCCCGCGCATCGAGTTCGTCGGTCCGGAAGCAAACGTCGCCACCGGATAGCGCTCGGCGTAGTCGACGCTCATCAGGGTGCCGTCGTTCTGGCTCAGGTACACCGGAGCCTTGATGCCGACCTGACGAAGGGCAGAGTCGAAAGCCTCGACGATGTGGACCGCGAGGTCACGGAGGCAAGCGTTCATGATCGTCGCGTTCTCGCGCTCCAGCAGGCCGATACGGCCGATCTCATGGGACACGCTCACCATGACCCCGGGCAGCTCGGCCTCGAATAGGCGCGCCGCCTCGAGCTCCATCTCGGAGTTGACAGGCGAGAACACAGAGGAGATCGCGATCGAGCGAATGCCCTTCTTGCCAATGTCCTCCGCCACGGTTCGCAGCTCGTCGGGGTCGAGCTTTGAGATGAGCCGGCCGTCGAATTCGTGGCCGCCGTGGCAGAGGTACGCGTGGTTGCCGATCGCCTGTTTCAGCCTTTGCGGCCAGTCGACCATCGGTGGAAGGGCCTGTGTCGCCGGCAGACCCAGGCGAATCGCCGCGGTCGGCATGAGACGCTTGGCCTCGACCACCGCATTGGTGAAGTGGGTGGTGCCGATCATCACCGCCACCACCCTGTCCGGCGGCACATGACTGTCGACAACCAGCCTGCGCAACGCTGTCACGATCCCGCCAGTGACGTCGGCGGTCGTCGGCGTTTTCACCTCGCCCAAGACACGCTCGCCGTCCATCAGGACCGCGTCGGTATTGGTGCCCCCAACGTCAATGCCGATACGGGTTGACATATGTGAGCTGCCGGCTCTTCGTATCCCCCAGTCGCAAGCGCTTGGGCCGGCCCGCGCCGGTCCGTTAGGGCGAGAATATGCGTCCGGCGGGTTCCTGTCATCGGCCGATCGCACTGATTTCCGGGCTGTTTTATGCTGATCGCCACACAGGAAGCGATTGACTCAGCTGAGAGCGGTCATGGAGGCACCCCACATCGCACGTGCCGTACGCGTGCTTTGTGCCGCCGGCCACGACCGCGACGTCAGCCGGGTCGTGCTCCTCGAGGACGCTCATGGCCTGGTCGGGGCCTCGTCCGACAGCATCGTCATCCTCACGACCGCGGCCTCCCGTGACCTGGCTCGCTACGGCTTGGTCATGGCTGTCCGCCGAGCAGCCACGCGAAGCATCCCCGCCCTTTGCCTGACCGACTTCAACGACCAGAATCTTCCCTCGACCGCTCGGGATTTGGCGATCCATTACGGCATCACCGTGGTTGCGATTTCTCCGGGTGTCGACCTGGCGCAGCTCATCACCGCCGCTCACGACGAGATGCTGGGCGGGGTTGGCCGCCTGCTGGCTCGGGCTGGTGCCGCCTCCGAGACGCTCAATCGAGCTGACGTGGAGGAGTCGTCCGTCAGCGACGTGGTGGCTACCGTCTCCGACGAGCTCGGAATTCGGATCACGGCGCGCGCTCCTGCTGCCGGCGAGCTGGGTGCGCAGGTGATAGTCGACGGAACCGACGAGGCCTGGTTTACAGTGCCCGCTACTCGATCGTCTGACGACGTGATCACCAGTTTGGTGTTGAATCGCCTGGCTCAGGTCGCGGAGCATCAGATGATCGCTGCTCGCCGGGCATCGCAACGGCCGATTCTCTCGCGCGCCGCGGTCCTCTCCGAGCTGCTGCTCACGGACGCCGACAACGCAGAGCGCCTCGTCCCCCGCGCTCGCCGGCTGGGAGTTCCAATCGACGGCTGGCTCACTGTGATCCGGCTCGAATTTGACAATCTCGGCCGCCTCACTCGGGGGGATGAGGTTCTCTCACATGAGCTCGCACTCACAGTCGCGGCCCACGCCCTGGACGCCGCCACCCGGCACGGTGGATCCTGGCATCGAGCGGCGGTCGGCTCAGCCGCGATTCTGGTCCGAGCCGATCGAACTGAACCAAAGTCGATGGTCGGTGAGGTAACCGAAGTCGCGCGCGCTGTGATCGCTGACGTCAAAGCCAAGTTCCCCGACCTTGTGACGTACTGCGGGGTCGGAGGGTCTTACCTGGGAATCAGCGGTATGCGGACCTCCGCCGCGGAAGCAAGCGCCGGAGCTACGGCGGCGCGCGCCGCCAAGCAACCCGACCGGCCCTTTGCCTATTTCGGCCTTGGGTTCCGCCGTATGCTCCTGCAGTTCTATGCGCTGGAAGGATCTCGCGCCATGATCGATCACCTGCTCGAGGCCATCGATCGGCTGGGGCCGCGCAAGAGCCGCGAGGCGATCCGCACGCTCGAGGCTTTCCTCAATCACCCACACTCCCCAAGCCGCGCGGCGGCTGAGCTCGGCTTGCACCGCAACACGGTGGCGTACCGGGTCCGCCAGCTTTTTGAGTTCCTCGAGCTGGATCCAGAGGATCCCGAGCACAGACTGATGCTCCAGCTGGCCTGCCGAGTTCGCTCCTTGTAGAGACTGGGTTGCGCGCGTGCCGGCCTGTTCGGTCGGCACGATGTACCAATGGCGTTATCCTGCGCGGCCGCCTGGCCGGACCTGCGCTCAGGTCACGGCGCAGCTCTTGCCGGTGATGAGGCTTGGTCCGGTGATCTGCTTGATGAAGATAGGCAGGCTGGTGACCCGAGGCCCGCCGGTGACCGGGTCAGGCACGGTCGTATCCCCGCTGGCGATGATCACGCAGCCGCGGGCGTCGATGCTGTTGGTGAAGTAATCGCC
>VBHB01000108.1 GCA_005880315.1 Chloroflexota bacterium
CTGCGGGCTGGGATTTAGGCCACGAGGGGTTTAAGAAGAGGGAATCGATCGGACACCAATGCCGATCGGCTGCACACTCGATCGTGTTTTAGCGCCGCTGAAACGTCGCCTGTTAACTCCGAGTGTGGGGTGTGCGAGGTATCAAGATGCTTCGATACCCAACGGAGCGCACACTCGGCGATGCTGGAGCGTGAGACGGGCGTTGACGTCCCAAGTACGAATCCCCCCGTCCCAAGTGACCTACCGCATCGCTTGACGGGCTTGCAGCGCGCGGCGGACCATCGATACGACTGCCGCCGGAGCGTCGAGAACGTCCCCGGCGGTGAAGCGGAGAAGTCGGTACCCGGCGTCGATCAGCCGGTTCTGACGGCGGTTATCTGCGGCGAGGCTCTCGCGGTGCGTTGCACCGTCGTATTCGATCGCGAGCCGAGCACCGGGATAGTAGAAGTCGGGGCGTGCCAGGAAGAGCCCGAAATCGTCGCGAAGGGAAACCTGGCTCGTCGGATGCGGCAGTCCAGCCAGAACCAGGAGGAGTCGTAGTCGCGTCTCCATCACGCTCTCCGCGGCTGGATCGGCCAGTTCGAGTGCACGCTTCAGGCGCCGTACCCCTCGGTAACCGGTATGGGTGCTGGCCCAATCACCCAGCCGCTCGCTGTTGACCAGGTGACGATGCAGCGCCATGTCCAACAACGCGACCGCGTCGCTCAAAGGAAGCCTGCACGCGAGGTCTGCAATGGTCCGAACCGCGGACGTGACGCGAAGACCACGCCGGATCGACGTCTCGGCCGCGGGAATGCTGCAGCGGCGGACGACCATCCCACCGAGCTTCGAAGTGCTGCTCGTGCTGGGCACCGCGGCCTCGATCGGGCTGCATGGTGGGACGTCGAGGCCGTGAAGCCAGGCAGCGGTGGGTCCAGTGAAGACCGCCGCGTCAGGCAGACGGAGTTTTGCGGCGATCAACCGCGTCTTTGGCGCCTCGGCGATCTCACGCCAGGCATAGAAGCCACGACCAAGTCGCCGCCAGCTCGCGCCGAGCAGTGACGCTCTGGACACGCCATGCCGGCGCGCCTCTTCGACGGTGAACGGACCTTTGGTCAGTTCAGCCGGAATGCGCGGAGTCGGCGCCATGCCGAGAATGCTGGCCGGTGCATTGCGTAGGAACAACGCCGCCTGTTAACGCCGAGTGTGGGATATGCCAGGTATCAAAGCGCGGCGATACCTAACGGAGGGCACACTCGGCGATGCCGGAGCGGGAGACAGGCTCTAGCCGCTTCTCTTCAGAAGGCCCAGGCGCTTGGCGCGGTTCTCCGCCCATGCGAACACCAGGATGCTGGCCGGGATCAGGACCGCGCCCATCCCGAGCAGGATGCCGATCGTGGGCAGCTGCTCCTTCATGCCGGCCCCGTCAAGGAGGCTCGAGCGGATGCCGGAGAGGGCGTAGGTCAGGGGCGACGCCGCGCCGGCGACCTGCATCACCGCCGGCAGCACCGACAACGGGTAATAGACGCCCGAGACCAGCAGCAGGAAACCCTGCACGGCGATCGACATCTGCTCGCCCTTCTGCGGCGACAGAAGAGGGAGCACCGCGGTCAGGATGCTGAGCCCGATCAGAGGCAAGGTGGAAGCGGCCAGCACCGCCAGAGCAGCGGGGATGTCGGCATGCGAGAAATCGAGGCCGAACATCATCGACGCGATGACCAGGACGACGAAGGTGCGGGCCAGCCCATAGCCGATGGCGAACAAGCAGATGCCGAACAGGTGCGTGATTCGCCGCACTGGCGCCATGAACGTGTATTCGATGGTCCCCTCCCACCTCTCCCAGCTGATCGCGAAAGCCGCCTCCATGAACACGAGAGAGAGGTAGCCCCACAACAGGGCGCCGACGAGCAGGTAGAGCTGGGCGCGGTGCAGGTCGAACGTGCCACCACCGACGCCGAGAGTTCCGAGGCCCGACGCGAGAAAGCCGATCGACAGCACGCTGACCAGGCTGTAGAAGAGCCAGACGACCTCCCACACCCAGTAGCGCTTGACGACGTGCATCTGCCGCTCGGCGAAACCGAACAGCGCGTTCAGCTCACTATGCCTGGCCTCGATCATTCGCCCCCCTCCTCCCCATCGAGCTCGAAGCGCTTGCCGGACAGCAGCATGAAGACGTCCTCCAGGGTGGCCGGCTTACCTTCCACGGCGTAGCGACGGCACAGCTCGTCCGGGGAGCCGTCCGCCAGCACACGACCGGAGTCCATCATCAAGACGCGATCGCATAGGTCCGCTGCCTCGTCCATGTCGTGCGTACATAAAAGGACGGTGACCTCGCGCTCGGCGCGCAGCATCTGGAGCAGGGACTGGACCTCCTTCTTCGATCGCGGGTCAAGGCCGGTCGTCGGCTCGTCCATTAGAAGGAGCGACGGGGCGGTCAGGAAGCTCCTGGCGATTGCCACCTTCTGCTGCTGGCCGCGTGAGAGCTGCTTCATCGGCTGGTCGAGCGTGTCAAGCGGAAGACCGAGCTTGTCGAGAATCTCGACAACCTTCTCCCGCGTGCCTCCCTGCCCGCGTCCGTAGAGGCGCGCCGCGTAAAGCATGTTCTCCCAGGGGCTCAGCTCCTTGAAGAAGGCGGCCTCGACCGACACGCGGTTGACGTGCTTGCGGACGGACAGCGGCTCCCCGACCACGTCCCACCCGAACACAGTGGCGCGACCGGCATCCGGCGTGAGCAGCGTGCCCAGGATCCGGATCAGGGTCGATTTCCCGCTGCCGTTCGGACCCAGGATCCCGGTGATGCCGCCCGGCTGGATGACCAGGTCGAGCTCGTGGAGGGCCACCTTGTCCTTCCACTCGCGGCGCCACCAGGGCGCGCCCGTTTCGCGCTCCCGGCGCCTGAATGCCTTGGTTATGCCCTGCAGCTCGATGGCTGCTGATGTCATCGGTTTACTCCTGGATCAAATTCGTTGCCAAAAGAAAAAGGACCGTGGCGGTGCCCAACTACCGCACGGTCCTTTGTGGTTTTTAGAGAGTGGTTACCGGATCGGACTCAATGTGCGGTCAGAAGGCAGACTTCGCCCTCGGCGAAGCGCTCCTTCCTGGTGCCGCCCATTGACATACTCCTCACAAGACATGGACACACCCGGGTGGGTGTGGAGATCGCGCTTAGAGTAACCGCGCCCCGGCGCGAAGTCAAGATCAGCCCGCGGCTTCGAGCTGGTCGACCACAAACGCCGATACGAAGGCCTCCTCTCGCCAGGATTCGTACCGGCCGGATGGCCCCGAATGGCCCGCCCCGAGGTCCGTCTTGAGAAGGATCGGGCGCGCGGAAAGCGTCGCGGGCCGCAGCTTGGCGACCCACTTGGCCGGCTCCCAGTAGGGCACGCGCGGGTCGTTGAGGCCGGCCGTCACGAGCAGCGCGGGATACCGCGCCCGGTGCACGTTGTCGTATGGCGAGTAGCTCTTCATGTAGTCGTAGAACTCAGGATCGTTGGGGTCGCCCCACTCCTCGTACTCGTTGACGGTGAGCGGGATCGACTCGTCAAGCATGGTCGTGAGCACGTCGACGAACGGGACCTGCGCGACCGCGCACGCGAAAAGGTCCGGCCTGGAGTTCACCACCGCGCCGATGAGCAGGCCGCCGGCGCTGCGGCCGCGGATGGCGAGCTTGCCAGGATTGGTGTACCCCTGCTTGATGAGCTCGAGCGCGCAAGCGATGAAGTCGTCGAAGGTGTTCGTCTTGTTGAGGAACTTGCCTTCCTCGTACCACTCCCTCCCCATATCGCCTCCACCTCGTACGTGGGCGATCGCGTAGACGAAGCCTCGATCGAGCAGGCTCAGGCGCGCCGCGTCGAACATGGGGTCGCTGGGGATCTCGTAAGCGCCGTAGCCGTAGAGCATCGTGGGGTTGGCGCCGCTCCGCTGCAGGCCGCGGCGGTAAACGAGCGACAGCGGCACGAGAACACCGTCCGGTGCCGTCGCCCACAGCCGCTCGGTTACGTAGTCCGCGCGGTTGTAGCCGCCGGGAACCGGCTGCTCCTTCACGAGCGTGCGCTCACGCGTGTTCATGTCGTAGTCGAATGTCGACCAGGGCGCGTTCAGCGACGTGTAGAAGAAGCGCATCACCGTGCTTTCGTAGACCGGGTTGGAGCCCGCGAACGCCGTATATGCGGCATCCGGCTGGTCGATGATGTGAAGCTCGCCGCTGGCGGAGTCGAGAATCTCGAGTCGCTCGAGCCCGTCCGAGCGCTGGCCGAGGACGACGTGGCCGGCGTGTACGTCGATCGCGTTGAGACGCACCCCGGGGCGCTCCGGAACGACCTCCTGCCACGACTCGCGGCCTGGACGATCGAGCGGGGCGGCCATAAGGCGGAAGTTGCGCGCCCCGTCGTTGGTGAGGATTAGAAAGCTCTCCTCCTGGTGGTCGACCGAGTACTCGATGCCAGGGCGACGGGCTTCGATCAGCACCGGCTCGCCATCGGGCTCGTCGCTCCGCAGGTAACGGCTCTCGCTGGTCACCTGGCTCGACGAGGTGAAGACGATGAAGCGCTCGCTCTTGGTCAGCTCGACGCTGAGCTCGAAGCGTTCGTCGTCCTCCTGGAGGACCAGCACGTCAGCGGAGGTCGGCGTGCCGAGCATGTGGCGCCACACCTGGTGTGGGCGCATGGCCTTGTCCGTCCGGACGTAGAAGAACGTCCGGCTGTCCGCCGACCAGGCCGAACCGTAGTAAACGCCGTCGAGGACGTCCTCCAGGTCTCGCCCACTCGTGAGGTCACGAAAGCGCAGCTCGTGGAGCTCGTTGCCGGTGACGTCCACCGCGTAGGCGAGGATGTTCTCGTCCGGGCTTCGTTCAACGAACCCGAGCTCGAAATATTCGTGGCCCTGGGCGAGCTGGTTGACATCCAGCTCAACCTCTTCAGGGGCGTCCATGGAATCCCTGCGCCGGCAGAGGATCTCGTAATCGAGGCCCTCAACCGTCCGGACGTAGTGCCACCAGCCCTTGAAGAAGGTGGCCGGGGATACGTCGGTCTGCTGGATTCGGGCCACGATCTCCTGGTAGAGCCTCTCCTGGAGCCCGGCCGTGGCGCTCATGGCGGCGTCCGTGTGCTCGTTCTCGGCTTCCAGGTAGGCGACAACCTCCGGGTTGGCTCTCTGGCGTAGCCAGAAATAAGGGTCGATCCTGGTGTCCCCGTGCTTGGTGAGCACGGTCGGGTGCTGAGCCGGGGCAGGAGGCGTCGGGGCCAGGATGCGCTCTTCCATGGGGGACATATCCTGCCAGGTTGAGGCGGCTTCCAAACTACCCTCCGAGTCCCAAATCCAGGCCCATATCGGTCATTCAGGGAACCCCCGCCGAGGCGCCGCTACTGGTCAAAATCGGTGTGCAAAACGTCCCATCTCGTGGCCCTGGGGCCCGGTCTAGGTTTTCGGCAGTTTTGCCAGCTTGAAAGCCCTCCGGACCAGGCTCTTGACAGCAGGCCGCTGGGCGTCGCCCGGGGCGCGCAGAGTGAGGAACCGGGAGTCCTTCCCGCTGCCTTTGAGGAGGCCGCTGCCGTCGTCAAGCTCGCGGCCCCGGTAGAAGAAAAGGGCCGAATGCTCCGTGAACGTGCCGACTCCGACCACGTTCACGCCGTCGACCGCATAACGGGCGATCTTGTACATCGCGCTCTTCGAACGTGGCGGGCTGCTGCGGTAGGTGATCTCCTCCGCCTTGGGTGCGGCCTGCTTGACCGTCTGGATTGCCGCCTTGACCGTGGGCCGGACCGCCACCGGGGTGTTCTTCAAGTGCTCGGACAGAGGAAATCCGGCCGTGGGCATCCCACCATCACACTACATCTTGGGTAGATTTCATCGGGTGAAAGCAAACGCCTGGAATCAGAAGACGATCGACGAGTTCCACGCCAAGAAGGGACGGGGCGTCGGCATGTGGGGCGACCATGTGCTGCTCATGACGGCAAGGGGCGCCAAGAGCGGAGATGCGATCACCACGCCTCTGGTCTGCGGTCTGGAGGGCAACGACTACGTCGTCTGCGCATCGAAGGGCGGGGCTCCGGAGCATCCGACATGGTTCGGAAACATCAAAGCCAATCCTGAGGTCGAGGTCGAGGTGGCGACCGCCGGCGGGACCGAGAAGTTCAAGGCCCAAGCCCTTGCGATCGAAAGCGGTCCCGAGCGCGACCGACTATATAAGGAGATGACGAAGATCTGGCCCGCGTTCGCGGACTACCAGACGCGGACCGAGCGCGTGATACCCGTGGTCGTCCTGAAACGCCAGCGCTGACCAGGCCGTGCCTGAGTATGTCGACCTCCCCATCTATCACGACGAGCTGGCCTCAGCTCTAGGGTTCACGGCTTCCGACCTCGACGCCAATCGCGCCGGTCGCCTGTCGGCGAGTCAACACTCGGCGCTTCTGCGCGCCGAGGCCAGACGCATCGTTGGGATTGCGGTGAGCCTCTTGATAGCTGCTGGATTCATCGTGGCCGCCTTTGCGATCGGGATCACAACCGGCCTATCGCTACGGTTCCTGGTGTTTGCCGCCCTGGCTGTCTTCGTTGCCGGCTTGCTAGCCTTCGGTTCCCTGAAGCTGTGGCCGGACATCACGGCGGGAAACGTGTCGAGCGTGCAAGGCTTCGTGAACCCCGGCATGAAGGAAAAGCATGTCGGCCGAAACACGATCCCAGACTTCTACTGGGATGTAGGCGATCAGCGATTTCACGTGCCAGGCAAGGCCTACGGCGTTCTCACGCCGGCGCCGCACCGCTTGTATTTCTTGCCGTTGACACGACGAATCGTGGCCGCCGAACCGATCAGCAGCCTTGAAAAATAATCGACGGCAGGCGCGGCTCTACGTGGCGGCGGTTGTCATCCTCGGGGATGGGAATTCGCTACCGGTGGATCTGACGCTGGCCGGCCGGGCGGTATTCGGAACCCAGCCGACCGGGCTAGATCGGGCTGCGGCGGTTCGACAGGCTGCGTCTGAAGAACCGGCGGCGAAGGGTCGTCCTGCGCTCGGTGGTCGAATATGGGTGGGTGGTCGCCCGGCGCTCGGCGCCGCGTCGATCGACGCCGGTTCGCCGGCTGGCGCTCCTTCTCTCGTCCAATGGTTCTCTTCGCCTCCCTTTCGCCTTCATTTCCGCCTTCCGTTGCCACTGGGCAACTCGCGAAAGCCTCGCCAGGCGATGCGGTGAGCCAAATATTTCCGCGAGGAGACAGAGCGGGTCCGTCTCCTCGCCTACTTTGACAACGCCCAGAAAGTCAAAACGACCGTATAAATTCAAGTAAACGTAAGCCGGGGGGATTGGTCGCGCTTACAAGCATCCTTGGGGATAGGCCGCCCAGCAGTGAAGTTCGTCACGTGGCGCTGTTGATGGTCAGGACGACGTTCCCTGTCTTCTGCTGCGTTTCGACATACCGGCTCGCCTCGATCACGTCCTCCAACGGGTAGCACCGATCGATGACCGGCCGGTACTTGCCTTCCTCGATGAGCTGCTTGAGAAAGAGGACGTCCTGCTTGGTCTGCCGGGGCGGTATCTGGAAGCGCACCTTCTTGTCTCCGAACCGCGGTGTCCACAGCGCCCACATGAGATTGACAAACCCGTCGGTGGGAAGGTACAGACCACCCGGCTCCAGCGAATCCAGGCAACGCCTGAACGAGAGCTTGCCGACCGCGTCGAAGATGACGTGATACGTCTGGCCATTCTTGGTGAAGTCTTCTTTGGTGTAGTCGATCACCCTGTCGGCCCCGAGCGATTTCACCAGCTCGAGGTTCTTCGTGCTGCACACCGCCGTGACGTCGGCGCCGAAGTATCTGGCGAGCTGGACGCCGGCGGTGCCGATTGCCCCGGACGCGCCGTAGACGAGAATGCTGTCTCCCTTACGGAGGTCCGCCGCCTTGATGCACATCAGTGCGTTGAGCGCTCCGTCGGTGATTGGTGCAGCTTCCTCGAAGCTCAAGCCCGCCGGCATGTGCGCCATTCGACCGCTCTCACGGATGCACACGAACTCCGCGTGGGCACCGAACCTAAGCGAACTGTTGCCAAAGACCTGGTCGCCGACCGCGAACTCGGTTACAGCCGGGCCGACCGCTTCGACCTCACCGGCGAACTCGCTGCCGAGGATGCGCCGCCGCGGCCGGCGGACGCCGAAGACCAACCGGCTGAGCGCCGATGCCGCCAGCCCGCTCCCTCGGTTGGCCTCACGTGTGTGGACGTCCGCTCGGTTGACCGTGGTGGCGTGGATCTTTACCAGGACCTCGTCCTCTTTGGGGAGTGGCTTCTCGACGTCTTCGATACGCAGGACGTCCGGAGACCCGTACCGGTCGTAGACAACTGCCCTCATCTGTCGCCCTCCTTCCGGTC
>VBHB01000229.1 GCA_005880315.1 Chloroflexota bacterium
TGGCGTTACGCAGGTCGAACATCACCCGCTGGCCGATCCGGTTTGTGAGCTGGAGTTGCCCGTACCGAGCCAGGCCGTTGGTAATGAGGACGAGAAACCACAGGATCGCCAACCATTGGTATCCGTCGAGGCGCTTCGGTGCGATGTAGCGATCGATCGCCTGCTGCGTGAGATAGGGACCGGCGAGCTCCAGCAGGGACAGCAAGAGCAGAAGCACGATCGCCGCCGCCAGGAGCGTCGAGTGGGGCTTGATGAGATCCCAAAGGCGCCGGTTCATTGCGACCCTCCGTCCCGGCTGCGCCATCGGAGCAGATCCTCCTCGAGCTGCTGGTGCCCGTACATTCGGGCGTACACGCCCCGCTGGGCGAGTAATTGACTGTGCATCCCTTGCTCGACGGCTCGGCCCGCCTCCAGCACGACGATCAGGTCGGCATCCTTGATGGTCGAGACTCGGTGCGCGATCACAAGCCTGGTCTGATTGCCCTTCGCGGCGCGCAGGCCGTTGAGGATGGCCTCCTCAGTACTCGTGTCCACGCTGGAGAAGGCGTCATCGAGCACCAGCACCGAAGGCCGGCTGAGCACGGCCCGGGCAATCGTGGTCCGCTGCTTCTGTCCGCCGCTCAGCGTGATGCCGCGCTCGCCGATGACGGTCTCGAGTCCGTCCGGGAACTGATCGAGGTCGGCGCTCAGCTGCGAGAGGCCGGCCGCCCACTCCATCTGGAGGGGATCAGGGTTCTCGGTGCCCAGGTTGATGTTGCGGGCGAGCGTGTCGGAGAAGAGAAACGGTTCCTGGAGCACGCACCGGATCTGCGATCGGAGCCACTCCAGCGGGAGATCGCGGACGTCGACGCCGTCGAAAAGGATGCGGCCGCCTTTCGGATCGTGAAGCCGCAAGAGCAGCTTGACGAGGGTGGTCTTGCCCGACCCCACCGAGCCGACAATCCCCACGGTTGATCCGGCCGGGATCAACAAGGAGAACCGCTCCAGCACTGGACTGCCGTCATAGCTGAAACTGACGTCCTCGAAGCGGATCTCGCCACGAACCTGTTCCGGTTGCCGCGGTCCGGGCGGCGACACGATGGCGGGCCGACGGTCGAGGATCTCCTCGATTCGTCTGAGGGAGGCCGCGCCCTGGTAGAGATAAGTGACCACCCAGCCGATGCCAAGCACGGGTCCCGACATGATGACGAGGTAGGTCATGAACTGGACGAACTGTCCCAACGAGATCCGTCCCTGAACGACATGGATGCCGCCGAGGTAGAGAAGAACCACGGAGGCGACCCCGTCGGTGATGGCGAAGACCGGCCAGAGGGCGTTGTAGATGCGGGCGAACGCCAGGCTTTTGTCCATGTAGTCTTGGTTGAGCGCTCGGAAAGCCCGCTTTTCCGACTCTTCCTGAACGTAGGCTTTGACCACCCGGATGCCAGAGAGATTCTCCTGCGCCTTCGCGGTGACCGCGGCAAATTGTTCTTGAATCATCCGAAACCTCCGGCGCGTATGCGGCCCAATCACGAACAGCACGCCGTGCGGTATGACGAATAGGCAGACGGAGAGGACCGTCAATTGCCAATCGATCAGCAGCATCAAGGTGACCACGGCCAGGAAAATGACGAGCGCATTACCCAGGTTGCTGATTCCGATGGCGATCAGAGCCTGGACCGCGCTCATATCGTTGGTGGCCCGCGCCATGATGTCGCCCGTGCGGATCTGTTGGAAGAAGCCCTGGTCGAGTTTGAGCAGATGGGCGAAGAGCCGGCTCCGCAGTTCCGTCTCCACCCGGTAGCCAAGGCCACTGAAGCAGAGCCGCCGCACAAGCTGACCCAGCGCAGCGGCTGTGGCGAAGACGACGACGGCCAGCGCCAGCAACGGGATGCGTCCTCCCTGTCCGCGCGTGATGGCGTCCACCGCCTGTCCGAGGTAGAAGGGGGAGAGCAGTTCCAGGCCGTTCGCCAGTAGAATGGCCACCAATCCGATGCCGAGCAAGCGCCAGTGGCGCCTAAGGCTTGCGAGCAGGATCCGCATCACCGGCCCACGTCGAGTCAGCCCCTCTCCTGGCTCCACCCTAACGGCCCTCAGTTGATGCGGCGGAGGCGAGCGGCCCCGATGCGGAAATCGGCCATCCCGTAAAAGACATCGGCCTCGCCGTTCTCGCGCACGTCGATCGCGGTGGGGAAGACGACATTGTCGACCATCCCCTTGCTTTCCTCTTTTGTTTCCGGCTCGAGCAACGGAACCAGTGAGCGGGAGAGAACGCGGCCGACGTCCTGAGGGTCGAGCACCATGGCACCCGCGACGTAGCGGACGGGAACTCGCCCGCCGGGCGGTGCTTGGCCTTTTGTCACCCCGTGGTGGATGATGAGCCACCCTTCTGGAACGCGGATTGGCGGAGTTCCGGCACCGATTTTGGTTGCCTCCCAGGGCTGCTGTGGCCCTGCCACCTGGCGATGGTGACCGAGCCGGGTCAGGGTACGAATGTCGGCCGAGACCGAATCGGCGACAACGTACGACACCCAAATGCTCTGCCGCGGATCGGTCACGCCGGCCGGTAGAGGCAAGCCTACCGCGGAACTATTAGGAGACAGATTCCACATCGGACGATGGAGCATGGCGTAGGCGGGACTTCCATCTGGGCCGGGGACCGGCTCCGGGAATAGCATCGCGTCCTTGTTGGGGTAAAGGTTCATGTCTGTCTTCAAAGCCGGCTCATACGCGAATGACACCGGGCCCAATCGCCGCCACGTGATCAGGTCGCCGCTCACGGCCAGCGCGATTCGGGGACCGAGCGGGCCATAGGCTGTGTAGGTCATCACGTAGGCGCTCAGCCCCGCGACGAACGTGATCCGAGGGTCTTCAACGCCCGCCGCGACCGGGTTCCGTTCCCAGGCCTCGTCAGGCTCGAGGACCACCCCAAGCCGCTCGACACCGAAGGGCTTTCCCTGCTTGTCGAACAGGACGCGCGCGCGCCCAATCCGCGAGAAGTTGCCTTTCCCCACCATCCGCGGAAAGAGGTAAAGCTCCTCATCGGGACCCCGCGCACTCGCGGGGTTCAGGACGCCCTCCGCCTCGCGCGCATCGCCATCCAACGGCTCCATCACGACGCCGAGGCGCTCCAACTTGTATGGCGGTTCGGCCACCGGAGCACCCTACCAT
>VBHB01000230.1 GCA_005880315.1 Chloroflexota bacterium
CAGCGCGGTGCGACGAGATGCGGAGCGATCTGTGCTGCACGCAAGACCCGGCAGCATCGCGAACACCACGCAGTTGCAAGCCGTAAACGTTGCGGCGAGCCCTGCGACGGCAGCGAAAACCAGCCCGAACAACATGCCGTTACTTGTGAACGAGGTCGACAGCTGGTCGGGGTTGCCGATGGTGTTGGTGGCGACGAACCCGCGGCCGAAGCCATCGACCAGCTTGTAGTTCCAGAAACCCGCTATCAGCACTCCGCCGCCAACCGCCGCCAGCGCATACAGACCCCTGACCGCCACGGAGTGTGCCGTCCACAGGCCGGACGGCATCGCAGCCGGTCGCGGCTCGGCAAGCCCGCGAGTGTCGACCGCTAATTGCTGCATCAAGCGCGCCCAGGGTTGTCGGGCGTCGCGGTGACGTTGGCGGCGTTGGGCGGCCGGCTGCTGACGTTGATGGTGCAGCTGACCGTGGTCGTGGCGTTGTAGCCGACATCGGGGACGACCTGCGCCTGGCACGAGCCGAGAGAGCTCCCCGACACTGTGCCGGTCATGGTGAACGTGATCGTCGAAGGCGCCTTCGCGCCGGTCATGCCTCCCAGGTTTTTGAGCACGGCCGAGACCACGCACGGCGAGCCGCAGCGTGAGGTGTCGACCGAGACCACCGTGTAGATCGGAGGCAGCGATGAGAGGTTGGAGAAGTCGATCACGTCGGTCGGCGCCTGGATCCCGAAGTCTTTGCCGAAGTTGCTGTACTTGAACTCGGCATCTCGGATGCCATCGATGACGACGCCCTTCTTCAGCTGGACCACCAGCAGCTGGTGCGGGGATGCGGACGCGATGTAAAGGTCCGCCCGCGGGCCGGAGAGCTTCACCGCATCGACGCCGTCGACCGAAAAGTTGTCGGCCCGCTGGGTCACCGCGGAGCCCAAGAACGTCGACTTGAACGCGGTCGCCCTCGTGAAGTCGGGTAGCTGCGGCACCAGGCCGGCCGAACCCTTCCACCATGCGTTGCCCGCCGCGCTGACAAAGCCGCGCGAAAGGGGATCGTCGCCCATGTGGTCGGAGAGGAACTGCTGTCCCCTGAAGTACGCGTCGTTGGTCGTGATGATCGCCTCGACATTGAGGTTGGTTCCGCTCACGGTCAGGTGTTTTGCGCCCGTCCGGTTGAACTGCCAGTCGATGGACCAGGTGGTGGAAGATGGGGCGGGGTTGGATCGCGCGCCGCTCACGTGCGACGCGGCGGCCACCCCAGGTCCTGAGTAGGTGCCTGCCAGCTCGAAGCTGGATGAGGCGAGGCTGGCCTCGGCGCCGCTCTCCAACGCGCGCTCGCTCGCCGTGCCCAACCCGAAGGGCAAATTGCAAGCGGCGAGGGCTGCGGCAAGGACCACTGCGAGGAGCAGGCGCAGCGCGCCCAGCCCCGCCGCTGAAAACCCAGTACTTGCCATGCCGTTGAGTGCTGTAACGGGTTGCATACTATGCGCGTTACCCGACTGTGGCCACCACCGACGCAGCGCCTCCCCAGGGCCTGAGTCTTCCCGGCGAGTCCAGGCGCCCGGCCAACGGTGGCAAGGCGAAGCCCAGGACCGCCCGCCTGTTCGGCCGCGACTACCGCGTCGTCCTGCCCAGCATCCGCGACCCCCGCCTGCACGTCGCCGCGGTTCTGCTCACGCTGCAGGCCCTCGGGCAAACCGTGCTCGGGTTCCGGCTGTCGATAGCGCAGATCCTGGCCTGCCTTGCGGCGGGCGCGCTGATCGAGTTCGGCGTCAGCTTCTTGAAGGACAAGACCATCCTGTGGCCGGCGAGCGGACTGCTGACCGGCAACAGCACTGCCTTCATCCTGCGCGTCCCAGGCACCCTGCACGGACAGTGGTGGAGCACCCACGGGATCTGGATCTTCGTCGGCGTCGTCGCGTTGGGCATGGCGACGAAATACCTGATCCGGTGGCGCGGACGGCACATCTTCAACCCGTCCAACGTCGCTCTCGTCATCGCCTTCGTCGCCCTCGGCCCGACACGCACCGAGCCGCTGGACCTCTGGTGGATACCGATGGGCATGTGGATGATCGTGACGTACGCGATCCTCATCGGAGGCGGCCTGCTGATCGCGCTGGAGCTGCGGCTGCTCGGCCTGGTGATCGGCTTCATGGCCGGCTTCGCCGTCTTCGTCGCCGTCGCGCTGGCGCCGGTGCCGGACCACTGCATGGTCGCGAGCTGGCATGTGACCCCGATGTGCGGCCGCGCCCTGTGGCAGATCCTGATCACGTCCCCGGAGATCCTGATCTTCGCCCTGTTCATGGTCCCGGACCCCCGCACCGTGCCGGACGGCCAGGTCGCGCGGGTCATCTTCGGAATCCTGGTCGCCCTGCTCGCGGTGCTGCTTTTGGGACCGACCACGCTCGAGTTCTGGACCAAGACTGCGATCCTGGCCAGCCTCGTCATCGCCTGCGGGCTGCGGTTTGCCCTGGTTCGGTTCCTGGCCCCGTTCGAGAGCGCCTATGCGGCGCGAGGAACCGGACGTCGCGCCTGGCGGGTTCCGGTCGCGCTGGTGGTTGCCCTTGCGCTGGCGGGAGTGCTGCCCGTGGCGGCCGATGTCGCCACCCACAGCCCGGTGCCCGTGGCCGGGCTTTCGGACGGCACGACGCCGACGATCGTGCTCACGGTGGGATCTGGGCCGGGCATCGCCGACTGGGCTTCGAAGACTGGCGCCTCAGCCCTGCCTCCAATTACCAGGTCCGGCCCCGTAGCCGCGTCCGCGCGCGTGTGGACCTTGCCCTCGTATCCGAGCGCGACACTGGCTGCCAACGTGACGTCGTTCGACCCGAACATCACTCAGAAGACCGCGGACAAGTTTGCGCACGACGCCGTGCTCGACCTGATCATCGAATCCGAGGCGCGCCGGTCGCATGACCTCAACCTGGCGAAGCTGGGCGCCCAGGGCGACGGGCTCCAGGAATTCGTGGACGTTGTCAAGCAGGACATCGCCTCGGGCAAGTCGATCGACAAGACGTACGCGTTCGACCGCATCACCATCCAGCTGTTCCTGCCCAAATTCGCCACGCAGGCCTCGCGACTGATCGGAGTCGAGCTACATGGGACCTCGACCCTCACGACAAGGGACTCAAGCGGCAAGGTGCTATCGCAAGCGACCTCGGGCTATGACAAGAGCTGGGGGCTGACCGACTCGACAGACGGCTCCGCCTACCAGGTCATCTACGTCGACTACACCGGCCTCGCGCTGGCCCCCTGACCGATTTCAGGTCTGGCGCGCGGCGGCGGGTATCCCGTGCGGTTCGTAGGCGGCGGGCGGTTCGATGTCGAAAGTGTCGGCGAGACGCACGAACAGGCTGAAGAGGGCCGCCACGTAAGCCGCCTCGGCTATCTGCTCGTCGGTCCAGCCCACTTCGCGCAGGCGCTGGACCTGCTCGTCGGTGACACGGTAGGCGGCGCGGGCAATGGTGCCGGCGAACTCCAGCAGCAATCTCTCGGGTTCGGCGAGACCGGCAGCATTGAGGTCACCGTTGCGCAGTGCCTCCGCCACCTGCCCGAACGCCTCGCCCTGCAACTGCAGGAACCACGTGTGTGCGCTGAGTCAATACCTGCAGCGGTTGAGGGCGGAGACATAGGACGCGATCATCTCGTGCTGCGCACGCGTGAGCGCGCCGTCGGTGAAGTGCATGCGTGAAGCGGCATCGATGGCGGCCAGGAAGTCGGGCCGTAGGCTCATCGTCTTGAGGATCTCGGCTACGACGCCGATCGGGCTCTTCGCCTTGGCCGAGGCGTAGAGCTCCGCCAGCGGCCCTGTAGCCTCCGATTCCTGGACGACTTTGATCCTCGGCATTTGAGTGGATAACGAAGCATGCGCCGGAAAGGTGTCGGGTGGGCGCCTATTCGAGGCCGGTCCAGGACCAGCGCGGCATCGGCCGGCCAGGGGGCACCACGGACTCTGGAGCCAGGTAAGAGACCACGTCCTTGGTCGCCCACTCGATATAGGCGCGCATGGTCGCTCGAAATTCGGGATCGTCGGGCAGCCGCGCGTCGTCCAGGGCCTGGACGAAGCAGGCGACAAAACGCGGTTCCAGCGATTCGCCTCCCTCGCGCGCGTGGATCTCGAGCATGGCCGAATGGCCGCCGTGCAGGCGTGAGTAGGTTGAAGGGCCCCCGAAGACCTCGGCCCAGTAGGCGGCCAGATTTTTCACGTGGTTGGGGCTGACGTGGTGAGAGAACGGGTGATTGAGCTCGGGGTCTTCCAGGCACCTCTCGTGGAACGCCGTTGTCAGCGCCAGAAATGCTTCATCCCCACCGGCAAACTCGTAG
>VBHB01000109.1 GCA_005880315.1 Chloroflexota bacterium
ATGTCCAGGGCGGACTCGCAGTAGACCAGCGGCACTTTGAAGCCTTTGATGTCCATGCCGATGATCTGTTGGGCGGCTGCTCGTGCCTCTTCGGGAGTGCCGGCGAGCTTGATGCCGCCGGCCTTGCCACGACCGCCCACCGGCACCTGCGCTTTGACGGCGACGGGACCCAGCTCGGCGCAGGCGCTGGCGGCTTCGTCCGGTGTGTGCGCAACCCTGCCCGGCGGAATCGCGATACCAAGCGATTGCAGCACCTCTTTCGCCTGGTACTCGAGCAGCTTCACGCCGGTAAGCCTAGAACCTCACGGTCTCTAGAGCGGGATGTTGCCGTGCCACCTGGGGTTGCGGCGGCGCTCCTTGCGCAGGGCGATACGCAAAGCACGGATCAGCTCACCGCGCGTGCGGCCGGGCTCGATGACGTCGTCGATGTAGCCGCGCTCGGCGGCGATGTATGGGTTGGCGAAACGCTCCGTGTACTCGGTCACCAGCTCACGGCGACGCATCACTGGGTCGGTGGCTGCGGCCAGCTCCCGATGGAACACGATGTTGACCGCGCCCTCCGGGCCCATGACCGCAATCTCAGCGGTCGGCCAGGCGACGTTGAAGTCTGCCCTGATGTGCTTGGAGCACATGACGCAGTACGCGCCGCCGTAAGCCTTGCGCGTGATCACGGTCAGCTTGGGCACGGTTGCCTCGCTGAACGCGTAGAGCAACTTCGCCCCGTGCCGGATGATGCCGCCATACTCCTGGGCGGTCCCCGGTAGGAATCCAGGCACGTCGACAAACGTGATGAGCGGAATGTTGAACGCGTCGCAGAAACGAACGAATCGCGCGGCTTTCACGGACGCATTGATGTCCAGCGCGCCCGCCATCACCTTTGGCTGATTGGCCACGATCCCGACCGGGTTCCCGTCGAGGTGGGCGAACCCGATCACGATGTTCATCCCGAAGAAGGGCTGCACCTCGAAGAAGTTGCCGCCGTCGACGACCATCCCGATCACGTCCTTGATGTCGTAAGGCTCCTTCGGGTTGTCCGGGATGATGTTGGCGAGCCCCGGAGCCGCACGCTCGGGGTCGTCGGTTGCCTTCGCGGTCGGCGGCTTCTGGTCGGAGCTTTGGGGGATGTACGAGAACAAGCGGCGCACCTGCGTGAAGCACTCGTCCTCGGACTCCGCCAGGAAGTGCGCGACTCCTGACTTCACGTTGTGCACCTCAGCTCCGCCGAGCGAATCGAACGTCACCTCCTCGCCGGTGGTGACGCGGACCACCTCGGGGCCGGTGATGAACATGTATCCGAGCTCGTGGACCATGAATGTGAAGTCGGTCATCGCCGGCGAATAGACGGCGCCGCCGGTGCAAGGTCCGAGAATCAGGCTCAGCTGCGGGATGAGGCCGCTCGACTCCACGTTGCGCCAGAAGATCTCGGCGTAACCGGCCAGGGAGACCACTCCTTCCTGTATGCGCGCGCCGCCGGAGTCGTTGATGCCGATGATCGGGATGCGATTTCGCAATGCGAGGTCCATTACCTTGATCACCTTCTCCGCGAACACCTCGCCCAGCGACCCGCCGAAAACCGATGCGTCGTGGCTGAACAGCATCACGTCGCGGCCGTCGATCTTGCCCATGCCGGTGACGACGCCATCGCCGGGTACCTGCTTCGATTCGAGGCCGAAGCCTTGCGCGCGATGCGTGGCGAAGATGTCGATCTCCTCGAACGAGTTGCGGTCCACGAGGCGAGAGATGCGCTCGCGAGCGGTGAGCTTGTGCCTCGCATGCTGGCGGTTGAAAGCCTCTGCGTCGCCATGCCCGGCTTCGTACTTGCGCTGGCGGAGCTGATTGAGCGGATCGACCTTGTGGCCCTTGGGGTTGCTGCTCACGCTCTCTCCATGAACATCCAACGGTGGCCTTCGAGGTCTTCGGCGCGGTACCGCTTGCCATCCGGGGTCTCGTCGACCGCAGACAGGATGTGGGCGCCGGCGCGCCGCGCGCGCTCGAAATGGGCCGAGACATCCGGCACGTACACGAGCACGCCGTCGACGATGTATGGCACCGACGACCACTTCTGAGCCTGCTCGCACTCCTCGCGATGCTTCTTCGGGCCGTGATAGTCGGGGCTCGGCGTCGCCAGCATAATGAGGCCGTCGCCAGCCTCCATCTCACCGTGGCTGAGGCGTCCGTCGGGGCTGGTCATCCGCGCCCGCTCCTTGAACCCGAAGGCGTCGGCCAGCCAGTCCATGGCCGTGGACCCATTCTCATAGGCGATCATCGGAATGACATCGGGGTAGCCCGGCATCTGGTCTCCTTTCCTCAAACAATCTCGGGTGGGCGATATTCGCCCCACACCTTTCGCAGCACCACACAGCACTCACCAATCGTTACGTAGTCCGCGAGCGCAGCTTTCAGCGGGGGCATGAGGTTGTCGGTCCCGCGCGCAGCGCGCTCGATGTCGCTCAGGCGTCGTGCGACCACAGCCTGGTCCCGTCCGGCCCGAAGCCGTTTCAATGCGCGCGACTGAGCCACCTGGTGGCGCGGCCCGACCTTCGTGATCTCGACCTTGTCTTCGCCGTCATTGGCATACTTGTTGACGCCGACGACCACTCGTTCGCCCGCCTCGACACGCGTCTGGAATCGGTAGGCGCTGTCCGCGATGCGGCGTTGCGTCCATCCAGTCTCGATACACCTCACGGCGCCGCCCAGCTCGTCGATCTCGGCCATGATCGCGAGCGCCTCCTCCTCCACGCGGTCGGTCAGGCTCTCCACGTAGTACGAGCCGCCCAGCGGGTCGGCCACCTGCGGCACCGAGGTCTCGTGCCCGATCACCTGCTGCGTGCGCAGCGCCAGCTCGGCCGCGTTCTGGGATGGCAGGCCGAGCGCCTCGTCGTACGCATTGGTGTGGAGCGATTGCGTACCCCCGAGCACGGCGCTCATCGCCTCGAGGGCGGTGCGCACCACATTGTTGAGGGGCTGCTGAGCCGTCAGCGTCACGCCGCCTGTCTGGGTGTGAAACCGAAGCGCCTGCGACTTCTCGTCCTTGGCCGCGAACCTGTCGCGCATGACCCGAGCCCAGATGCGCCGCGCGGCGCGAAACTTGGCCACCTCTTCGAAAAAGTCCATGTGGGCGGCGAAGAAGAACGAGATTCGGGGCGCGAAGTCGTCCACGGTCAAGCCCGCGGCCAGCGCAGCTTCGACGTAGGCGACCGCGTGGCTGAGCGTTAGCGCGACCTCCTCCGCGGCCGTCGACCCCGCCTCGCGGATGTGGTAGCCGGAGATGGAGATGGTGTTCCAGTTGGGAAGCTCGGTCTGGCAGTAGGCAAACAGGTCAGTGACGAGCCGCATCGACGGCACCGGCGGAAAGATGTAGGTCCCCCGCGCGGCGTACTCCTTGAGGATGTCGTTCTGCACCGTGCCGGTGATCTTTTCAGGTGGACAGCCCTGCTTCTCCGCGACGAGCTGATAGAGGAGCAGAAGCATCGCCGCGGTAGCGTTGATCGTCATCGATGTCGAGACCATGTCCAGGGGAATGTCCTTGAGCAGGACCTCCATGTCCTCGAGCGAGTCGATGGCGACCCCCACCTTGCCGACCTCTCCGTTGGCCATGGGGTCGTCGGAGTCGTACCCGATCTGGGTGGGCAGGTCGAACGCAACCGAGAGGCCGGTCTGCCCTCGCTTCAGAAGGAACTGATAGCGCTGGTTCGACTCGGCCGCGGTCCCGAAGCCGGCGTACTGCCGCATCGTCCACAACCGGCCGCGGTACATGTCCCTGTGGATGCCGCGTGTGTACGGGAATGAGCCTGGTGGCGGCTCTTCGCCGCCGTGGTCCTCCGCTACGTAGACGGGCTTGAGCGGAACACCAGAGTCGTTGCGAATCTCTGTCATGTCTGGACGAACTCCGTCAGCACGCCACCCATGGTCTTGGGATGTACGAACGCGATCATCGCGCCGTGCATCCCCATGCGCGGCTCGGGATCGATGAGCTCGAGACCGGCGCCACGCGCCTCGTCGAGGGCCTGCGCGATGTCGGTGACGCCGTAGGCCACATGGTGCAAGCCCGGCCCGCGCCTGGCCAGGAACTTGCCCACGGGGGAGTCTTCCGTGGTGGGGCTCAACAGCTCGACCTCGCCTGCGCCGGTGCTCATGAACGCCGCCTCCAGCCCGTCCCGGTCGCTCCGTGCACGGTGAAGGAGCTCGGCCCCAAGCGCCGAGCGGTACAGGTCGATCGACTCGTCCAGGTCCGCCACCGCGATGCCGACGTGGTGGATGCCGGTGACCACGAACCTAATTGTCGGCCTTGGGATACCTGTACCAACCCTCGCCGGTTTTTCGGCCCAATTTCCCGGCCTGCACCTTCGCCTCGAGTCGCGGGGACGGCCGGTAGCGCTCGTCGCCGGTGGTCTCGAACATGTGCTTGCGCGCCCTGTACGTGACGTCGAGCCCGCTGAAGTCGCCGAGGCGGAACGGCCCCATCGGCCAGTTGAGCCCTTTCTCAACCGCGACGTCGATGTCCTCGAAGCCCGCGACGCCGGCATCGAGCAGGCGGTACGCCTCCTGGGTCGCGGCATGGAGAATGCGGTTGACGATGAACCCGTCGATCTCCTTGTTGATGAGGACCGGCGTCCGGCCCATCGCACGCGCCATCGCCAGCGCGCGATCGACGGTTTCGTCAGAGGTCTCGGGGCCGCGCACCACCTCGACCAGGTCCATGACCAGCACTGGATAGAAGAAGTGCATGTTCACGCACTGTTTGGGCCTGCGGGTGGCATCGGCGATCCTGCTGATCCCCATCGTCGATGAGTTGCTGGCCAGAACCGACGCGGCGGGCGCGAGCTTGTCGAGCTCGGCGAATAGCTCGCGCTTCACGCCGAGATCCTCGAACACGGCTTCGATCACTACATCTGCGTCGCCTACCGCCTCGTCGAGGTTGGTGGTGGGGTGCACTCGTGCGGCGGCCGCGTTGGCATCTTTCGCGGTCAGGCGTCCCTTCTCGACGCGCCGATTCAGGTGTCCACGGTTGGACTCAGTCGCCTTCCGGAGCTGCTCGTCCCTCTGATCGTGGAGCCTGACATCGATGCCGTGCAGCGCCGCCTGCTGGGCGATCTGGGCTCCCATCGAGCCCGCGCCGACCACCGCCAGACCACTCATTGCACGGAGAAGATTCGCGTCACTGTGTTCAGAGTCATCACGTTCGGCAGCAGGCCATCGATCTTGAGCTTGCCCGTGAGCAGCTTCGCGGCGATGCCGCGGCCCACGCCGTCGTAATAAACCGGCAGCCCGAACAGTCCGATCTTCAGATTGCTGAGGTTCATGACCGTGTCCGCGTCAGCGCGGATCGTCATCGTCCGCCGCGGCCGTAGCCCGTTGTGGACGGTGAGCTTGCCGGCTTTGAAATCGAGCGTGACGCCTTCGTCGATGTCGGTCACGAAGATGCCGACCCGCGCCACCAGTGATTTGAAGTCGCGCTTCTTCTCGTCACGGCCGCTGACGTTGGCTTCGATGAGGCCTCCCAGCATGGCCGCGAATGCGCTCGGCTCCTCGTCGGCATACTCGACGAGCTTCGGCTCGACGGCCTCAGCCTTTACGTCTCGTCGGGCCATTCGACCGCCACGCGCGTGGTGCATTCGGTCATCTCTTGCGAGGCTTTGGTGTAGCGCACGATCGTCGGCAGGTCGCCCTTCAGCTTGAGCTTGCCCTGCAGCATGCCCCTGGTCGCGTCGAGCTGCTTGGTGGCAACCTCTTTCCAGCGCGTGTAGGGCGCGGTGATGACGAAGTCGCACTTCTGGGCATCCGATGCCGGACCCACCGTCACATCGCGCGCGTCGCCGTCGAAGAGGTCCATCACGATTCCTTTCGACTCGGGGAAGTTCTTGTCCGGCTCGGCCTCGACCACCAGCCCGACCGTCCACTTCCAGCCTTTGGCCGCGGTCTTGTAAACGCTGGAGCTGTTGACCTCGTCCTTGAACTCCTTGGCCCACTCGTTCGAGAAAGCCTTGACCGCCATGTTCTCTCCTCCTGAGCCATTGGAAACTAGCCTGGTTAGCTTAGTCCGGGGCCACAGGGGTCGCCGATGGACACCATTCCCGGTCGCGTCACGTGGCAGTACACCCCCATGCAGGTGTCGTTGGTCTCGGTCAGCATGCGCAGCAACCCGGGCGATACCTAAGAAACGCAGATGAGCAGCCGGCTCAGGTCGACGTTTCCTTGTCCTCGGCGCTCTCCTTCCCCTTGCCGGCCGGCCGATTCCTCTTCGCAACGGGAATGACGGCGCTCTCGCCCAGGACAACGGTGTTGCCTCCGGTCGTCCCCAGCTGCTGCAGCAATCGAAGCTGCATCAGTGCCGGGTTGTCCTCGATCATGCGCGCCGCATTCGCGAGATTGCGCAAAGCCGCCGTCTCGCCACGGGCTTTTTCGAGCGCCGCCAGGCCTTCCTTGCGGGCGGCCACCTCCTGGGCGAAGATCCGTTTCAGGTCGCCGGGCAGCATCACGTCGCGGACATCGACCGAGGCAAGTTTCAGGCCGAACGCGAGGGCAGGTTGGGCCGAATCCTCGAGAACCTTTGACCCCACGTCGCCGCGCCCGGCGAGAAGATCTTCGAGCGACCGGCTGCTCACCGCATGCCGAAGTGCGACTTGAAGCAGCGTGTAGAGAGTCGTGGTGTAGTTCTGGACCTGGTTGACCGCAGCCGCAGGATCCACGACTTCGACGCCGGCGACAAGGCTCACCTTGATTCCGATCCCGTCCGACGTGAGAAGTTCCTGACCCGGAACCGACAGGACATAGGGCCGCACGTCGACCCTTGTGATCGAAGTCGCGCGCCGGGCGATCCAGTGGGTCCCAGGCTGGACTGTGCCCACGAACCGACCATTCCGGTAGCGCAGCCCACGTTCGAACTCGAACACTGTCACGCGACCCGGGGACCAGTAAGCAAGCGCGACCACGGCGATCACGGCTGCGGCGATTGCGATCAGCAGAAGAGGCATGGCGTTGAGTGAGGAATTCTAATTGCCTCACCTCGAGGAGTCACCGACAGACGGCGGGGGTCCTAACCCGCATGGCCATCCGCCGGCTGCGCTCGGAGCGCAGACCCCCCGAGGCTTGGCTTTTGAACTCTTCTCAGGAGTGTGGGCCGATCGCAAACAGGTGCCGGAGATTCCGGCGCCAGTGCTTGGTAGTCCCAATGGAGATTATCCAGGCGCGGCCGTTGGGGCGCCACTCCGGACTTTAGGATCTTCCCGTGGCTGCGAGCGCTCAACCCTTCTACGAGCCGCTCTCCGCGCGTGACGCCTGGTTTCTTTATGCCGAGCGTGCACACACGCCCCTCGACCTGGGCACCGTCTACGTTTTCGAAGGCGAGTCGCAGGTGCCGGGCGGGCGAGGCGCACTTGGCGTCGAGGAGACGATCAAGGAGCGCATCCACCTGGTGCCGCGGTACCGGCAGCGCATCCATCGCGTACCGCTGAACCTGGTGCACCCGGTTTGGGTCGACGACCCCCATTTCGACCTTGGCGCGCACGTGCGTCGAGAGGTGCTGGCCCCTCCTGGAGACGGCGCCACGCTGCGCAGGCTCGTCATGCGGATCCTCGCGCGGCCGCTCGACATGCGCCGGCCGTTGTGGGAGATGACCGTCATAACGGGGCTGCGTGGTGGGCGAGTCGTGATCGTCAACCGCGCGCACCACGCCATGGTCGACGGCGTCTCTAGCGTCGACATCCTGACTCTGCTGCTCGACACCACGCCGGAGGGCTTCACGCCCGAACCGCCGGCGGAAGAGTGGAAGGCGCGAGCGGAACCGTCCAACTGGCAGCTCATCCGTCCCGCGTTGTGGAACTTCGGCCCGGCTGCAAAGGCCCAGCGCTCGAGGGTGCCGGCGATCTGGAACACGCGGCGGCTGCCGTGGACGGGCCTGGCCAACGTCGGCCGCAAGATCGTGACGCCGCGGCCCGATCTCTTCTTCAACCGGACGATCGGACCGCAGCGCACTGGCAGGGGTCTCAAGGTTCCGCTCGCGGCGTTCAAAGCGCTGAAGGAACGTTTCGGCTGCACGGTCAACGATGCAGTGCTGGCCGTCGTCTCGGAAGGGCTGCACCGCTGGTTCAAGAGCCGCGGCGAGACGGTGCCGGAAAAGGTGCGCGTGTTCTGTCCGGTGAGCGTCCGCGGCGACGATTCGCGAGGGCGAGGTGGCAATCAGATCAGCGGCATGGTGCTCGAGCTGCCGACCGGCGACCTCCCCATCGATGAACGGCTGCGCCGGATCAAGGTCACCACCGGCGACCTCAAACGAACGCGCCAGGCGATCGCGGCGGACAAGCTCGCGGGCCTGGCCGATTGGGCGCCGCCCACCTTGCTCGTCCTCGCCGGCCGGCTCATGTCCAACCCGCAAGCGGGCGCGAACATCAACGTGACCAACATTCCAGGGCCGCAGTTCCCGCTGTACTCAGGCGGCGCCCAGCTTCTGGAGGTGTGGCCCTTTGCGCCTCTCTATCCCTCGATGGGGCTGGGCGTCGCGATCGTCTCCTACAACGGCGATGCGTACTTCGGTCTCACCGCCGACCCCGGCATCGTCCCAGACGTCGAGGAGTTCACGAGGCTCCTGAACGAAGCCGCTGCCGATTGCGCGGCTTTGGTTACTCCAGGCTGAAGCGGATCGTGTTCTGGCCGATGGCGATGAGGTCGCCGTCGCTGAGCTGCTTGTCGATCACCGGCTCGCCGTTCACCAGCGTGCCATTGGTGCTGCCGAGGTCGC
>VBHB01000110.1 GCA_005880315.1 Chloroflexota bacterium
GTCCGAGCCCGGGGCGCTGACCGTTCTAGTCAGCCGGCGAAGAAGTCGGCGATTGCGGTGCCCGCTCCGGGGAACCACTCGTGACCGCCGCCGACGACCAAGCGCAGCTCAACCGGCGCATCGCCCTCCCATCGGCGGATGGTCACGTCGCCTTCTTGTCGAACCTCGGCGAACTTTGTGCATCCATTCGATCGGCGCCATCGACGCACCACGTCGCTCAATGGGGCGTACGAGACCTGGTCCGGATAGTCGGCGCTCGTCCCGCCTTCGACAGGAACATTGCGATCGTCGCTGCCGTGGATGATCAGCACCGAGATCGGGCGGGTGGGTGCGCAGGGAACACCGTCCACATCTCCTGACGGATCCGCCATGTTGCCGGCCACCACCGCGATCCCCGCCAACAGTCCGCTGAGCTCGCAGCCGAGTCGATGAGCCATCATGCCGCCGCGCGAGAACCCGGCCACAAACGCCAGGTGGGGATCAATGGCGTGGTCGCCTACGAGTTGACTCACCAGGGCGGCGATGAACCCGACGTCGTCGTATTCGTTGGGGCAGCACGCAAACGTGTCCCAGCCGCCGAACGGACCTGGGTTCAGCGCGTCAGGGTAGGCGGCGACCCACCCGAGGCGGTCGGCATCGCCGTCGAAGCGCGTGTCCACGGCAAACTCCGCGCCCGAACCGACCGCGCCGTGCAGGAGCACCACCAGTCCGGGGCGAGAGCTCAAGCGCACCGGACGATAGACGCGGCATGTTCTCGTGATGCCCGCGTGCTCGATCCTCAACTGCACGTGATGACGCCCTAGTCGGCGAAGTCCCAGGCGCGGATCGTGCCTTCGATGCGCACGCCGATCTCCGCCTCGTCGGGAGTCTTGGGGCCCTCGCCCATGTAGTGGTGGTAGATGCGCTGCCTCAGCTCGTGGAGGCCCTCGCTGAACATCCTCGCCGTGCCGCGCATCTCCAGGCCGCGAAGTGGCATTTCGTTCTCGTAAACCGCGACGCTCGCGCGTGCGTCGCGATGCAGGTGCTGCGCTTTCACGTCGTTGCGTCCCACCACGATGTTGAACCCGCCGTCCGCCCACTCGAACCAAACCGGCGACAGCAGCACCTCGCCGTTCTTCCTGTAGGTCGCTAGCGTCCCGACCAGCGGCAAGGACAGCAGGTTGCCCAGATCGTCGACGGTCAGGTTGGTGCGCACGTCCCGGTTAGCATGACGTGTCCATGGGGGTGGGCATCCTGGGCGGGCTGCGCATCGTGGAGATCTCGGCCTTCGTCGCCGCACCGCTCGGCGGCGCCACTCTGGCGGCGATGGGCGCCGACGTCATCCGGGTCGACCCGCCGGGAGGTGGGGTCGACATCGGCCGATGGCCGCTGCATCGCGGGCGAAGCCTGTACTGGGCCGGTCTCAACCAGGGCAAGCGCTCGGTCACGATCGATATGCGCCAGGACTCTGGACAGGAGAAGGTCGCGAAGCTCATCACCGCCCCAGGTGAGGGCGGCGGCATCTTCCTCACGAACCTGCCCGTGTTGGGCTGGAACTCGTACGACACGCTGAAGAAGCTGCGCGGCGACCTGATCATGGTCGTCATCACCGGCAACCGCGACGGCAGCGCGGCCGTCGACTACACCGTCAACGCCGCACTCGGATTTCCATTCGTAACGGGCCCTGAGGACGCCGAGGGTCCCGTGAACCACGTGCTGCCGGCCTGGGATGCGATGACCGGCTTCCTCGCCTCGACGGCCATCCTTGCCGCCGATCGGCACCGCCGCCTCACCGGTGAGGGCCAGCTGGTCGAGGTCAGCCTCGCGGATGTCGGTCTCGCGGTGGCGGGGCACCTGGGATTCATCGGTGAGGCCGTGCTCGAGGTCGAGCCTCGCGGGCGTTTCGGCAACCACGTTTTCGGGACGTTCGGCCGCGACTTCGTGACGCGGGACGGGCGGCGGGTGATGATCCTCGCGCTCACCCCACGGCAGTGGCGAGGCCTGGTCGAGGCGACCGGGCTCAGCGGCGAGTTTCGAAATCTCGAAGCGCGCCTCGGGCTCTACTTCAACAACGAGGGCGATCGGTGGCGCGGGCGGCAGGACATCTGCGAGCTGATCCAGGCGTGGGTTTCGGTGCGCACGCTCGCGAGCGTGGCCGCGGCCCTCGACACGCATCGTGTGCTGTGGGGGCCGTACCAGACCTTCAAGGAGCTGGTGGAGCAGGACCCCCGGGCCTCGCCCGCGAACCCGCTCTTCGCCGTCGTCGAGCATCCGGACCTCGGCGCCTATCCCACGCCCGGGTCGCCGCTTCGGTTCGGGGCTGCCGGCGCGGTGGCGCCGAGGCGGTCGCCGAAGCTCGGCGAGCACACCGAAGAGGTGCTGCGGGAGTTTGGGCTTTAGCCCGGCTCTCAGGGAACTCTCAGGATCCTCTGATAGTCCTCAAACATATCGACGGCATCGTGGTCGACAAACGTTCAGAGGAAAATGGGAGTTGATCCGATGTCCGAGTTTGAACCACAGTCTCGAGAGCTGATACCGCTGGAGCCGCAAGCTCCGCCGCCGCCGCCGGCGCCGGAAGGCTGGATCCCACCGCCGTCCTACCTGCCGCCCGCGCCCGCCCCCCAGCAGCCGTGGGCGCGCTGGATCGCGGTCGTCACGGTGGTCGCGACCATCCTCGCCGCCGGCGGCGGCCTTGGGATCGGCCTCACCATGGCCCGCTACCTGCACCCGTCGACCCACGCAGCGCAGACGGCGACGCTGCCGAAGACCACGGAGCCTTCCAGCGCGACGGCGCCCATCTCCGCCGCGACCCCCTCCACCAGCCAGAACGGCACCATCAATGTCCAGGCGGTCACCGCCAAAGTGGCGCCGGCGATCGTCGACATCAACACCGTCGTCCAGACGTCCACCGGCACCGGCTCCGCGGCCGGCACGGGCATGATCATCACGTCGTCCGGCGAGGTGCTCACCAACAACCACGTCGTCGACGGTTCGATCAGCATCTCCGTCGTCGTCTCGGGCAAAGGCACCTACACAGCGCACGTCATCGGCGTCTCGCCGACCGCCGACGTCGCGCTGATCCAGCTCGAAGGGGCGTCGGGCCTGCCCACCGTCACCATCGCCGACTCGTCGGGTGTCAAGGTGGGGGACCCAGTCCTTGCCATCGGCAACGCCCTCGGCCAGGGCGGCGCGCCCACGGTCACGCAGGGTCAGGTCACCGCCACCGACCAGACCATCACCGCCAGCGAGGGCAACGGGCACTCCGAGACCCTCAACGGCATGATCCAGAGCGACGCCACCATCAGCCCAGGCGACTCGGGCGGCGCGCTCGTCAACTCCGCCGGCCAGGTGATCGGGATGATCACCGCCGGCGAGGCAACGAGCTTCCGCACCTCCTCGTCGCCGATCGGATACGCGGTCAGCACCAACAATGCCCTCGTCGTCGTCAACCAGGTCCGCTCCGGGCAGGCCACCGCCGACGTGATCATCGGGGCGGTCGGCTACATGGGTGTCTCCGTTCGCGACCTCGACCCGCAGCTCGCCGCGCAGTACAACCTCAGCCTCACGTCCGGCGCCCTGGTGTGGACGGTGCAGGCCGGCTCGCCGGCCGAGCAGGCGGGCATCACCAAGCTGTCTGTGATCACCAAAGTCGGCGGTGCCTCGATCGCCACCACCGACGCCCTGGGCAAGGCGATCCACTCGTACAAGCCGGGGGCGAGCGTTTCGGTAACGTGGATAGACCAGGGTGGCGCCTCGCACACCAAGTCGGTGACCCTGACCACCGGCCCGAACATCTAAGAACCCACTACCCCCGCTCGGAAGGGCCTCCCCAACGTGGGGAGGTCCGAGCGGGTGCTGTTAACGCCGAGTGTGGGGTCTGCGAGGTATCAAGGCGTCGCGATAGCCAACGGAGTGCACACTCGGCGATGCTGGAGCCGGAGCGAAAAAAGTTAAGTCCCGCCGCCCTTGCGGGCCGCGGGACTTATAAGAACGCTCGGCAACGACCTACTCTCCCATCGGGTTACCCCGACAGTACCATCGGCGCTGGAGGGCTTAACTTCCGTGTTCGGAAAGGGAACGGGTGTTTCCCCTCCGCCAAAGTCACCGAACTCGGAAATTATACCCGGGCCCCGCTCCTGGCTACTACCTGGTGCGGCGGCGGCGCGCGCGGAGGCTTTTGATCTTGCGAGCTTCCGCGGGCGGGACGTAGTGCGAACGCCGGCGCATCTCGCGCACGAGCCCCTGCTCCTGCACCTTGCGGCGGAACTCCCTGAGGGCCTGCTCGAACTCTTCGGGATCCTTGACTACGATTCGCACGACCGCACAAGGATACCCGCTGACGCTAATCCAGCGCGGGTTCGGGCTCCTCGAGACTGTCCGCGTGCAACGTGGGGAGGAGGAGGTAGCAGCGGACTGTCAGCAGCACCAGCAGCGCCACCAACGCCACCAGCACGTCCAGCACGACCTGGCCCACGCGGGCGTGGAAGAGATAGATCAAGACGCCTTCGGCGATGACGCCGGCGAAGAGGATCGGCACGAACACGCGGTCGTGGACGGCCATGAAGAACTGCACCAGCAGGTTGTCGAGTGAGAGCGCAAGGCCGATTACGCCGACCGCGAAGACGTACGGCGTGGCGTCTTTGAAACCCGGCCCGAAAAGCACGCCCACGACCAGCCCTGGCACCACGGCGAAAACCAGCAGGGCGCCGGCGCCGAGCGCGGCAAGGATGCCGGCGGACGAAAGCAGGATGCGGCCCGGGTGCTCTTCTTTGGCCACGGCCTCGACGACGCGAGGGAACAGCACCTGGCTGACGCTCAGCGTCAGGAAGAAGAGGATCGTTCCGATCTTGTTCAGCCCGCCGTAAATGCCGCCGTCGTGGCTGCTCAGGTAGTGCTCGGCCAGGATGACGTCCTGGTTGTAGAGGATCTGCACGCCAATGATTCCAGCGGCCGCGGTCATTGAGAAACCGGCCATCACGCGCAGCCGCACGCGCGTCCCGGTGCCGCGGAAGTGATCGCGCAGCGTGTACAGCCCGAGGAAGAATGCGAAGGCGAGGCCGACGAACACGGCCGCCATCGCGCCCGAAACCGCGTAGCCGGTCATGAGCAGCACGTACACGAGCACAGTCCGCACGACCAATTCGAGCGAGAGGTTCAGCGACAGCGCGGTGAAGCGCTGCAGGCCCTGCAGGATTCCGCGTGGAATCGCCACCTGCCAGATCAGCGCGATGGAAAAGCCGAGGATGAGGATCGGGATGGTCGAGCCAAGGTGCTCGAACGCGGCTACCGGGCGGGCCATCAGCGAGGTGACCAGCACCGCGAGCAGACAGGGGATGGCGATCAAGCGAACGGTCCTGGTGAGCAACGAGCGCACTCCGGCGTCACCTCGCGCCGCCAGCGTGGCCGTGTATCGGGCCAGGACGACGACCAGGATCAGCGCCGGCGCCGTGCCCACCGCATACAGGGCGATGAGGAAGGCGACCTGGCCGTAGATCGCGGGGCCGAGGATGCGGCCCGCGATCGCGTGGAAGACGAATCCGCCGATACCCGCGACCAGCCCGCCCGAGAAGAGGATGGCGTTCTGCCGGACCAACCGGTTCTCGCTGAGTTGGACCAGGCGCTCCCGGAGACGTAATGTGGCGCCGGTCTGCACAGTCACCGGAATTCTAGTTGAGGCGTCATTGGCGTCCCGAAGCCGATAATTCACCGCGATGCCCGATTCGCCGAAGCCTGTCGTCTCCGCACTGATCGTGAGCCACAACGCCAAGGACCTTCTCCTCCAGTGCCTGCAGGCGGTGTTTGCGAGCGCGGACGTCCCGGTGGAGGTGGTGGTCGTCGACAACGACTCCAGCGACGGTTCCGCCGCCGCGGTCACCGCCGAGTATCCGCAGGCGACGGTGCTGATCCAGGAGCGGGACCTCGGCTTCGGCCGGGCCGCCAACGTTGGCCTCGAGCGCTGCACTGGCCGGTTCATCCTCCTGCTGAACCCCGACGTCACAGTCGACCTCCAGTGCATCGGCCGCCTGGCCGACTTCATGCTCACCCGGCCGGATGCCGGCGCGGTGGGTCCGCGGCTGTTGAATCCGGATGGCACGCCTGACCCCGACGCGCGGCGCGCCTTTCCGCTGCCGAGCACGATGTTCTATCGCACGATCGGCCTCAGCAAGCTCTTTCCGAAGAGCCCGCGATTCGGGCGCCACAACATGGGCCATATGGACGAATCGGACGTCCACGAGATCGACGCCGCCAGCGCTGACTGCCTGATGCTGCGTCGAGCTGCGCTCGATCGGGTTGGCTTCTTCGACCCGCGCTACTTCATGTACGGCGAGGACATCGACCTCTGCTACCGCTTGAAGCTGGGCGGCTGGAAGGTGTTCTACCTACCTTCGGCCGGCGCCATCCACCACAAGCGCGAGCTGCCCGGCCAGGCCGAGAAGCAACGAATGCTGTTCGAGGAGCACCGGGCGAGGTGGACGTATTACTTCAAACATCACGCCGAGGAGCAATCCGCGTTCGGCAACGGGCTGGTCTGGGCCCAGATCTGGGGTGGCTGGCTGGCGCAATCGCTGCGCCAGACCGTGCGCAGGGAGCACCGCACCTCCACGTAAACTTTCAGCGGCATGTACCACCAGATCACGCGGAACAAGCGCAACAGCATCATCGTCGTGACGCTGTTCCTGCTGGTCTGGCTGCTCGCCGGTTTCGTGATCGGTGAGTTCGCTGGGGGCACTGGCTACGCGATCGCGGGCGCGATCATCCTCGGCGCGCTGGGTGTGCTCGCTGCTCTGTACTCCTACTACTTCGGCGCATCCACGGTCCTGTCAGCTGTCGGTGCGAAGGAAGCCGATCCTCAGCAGTTTCAGCAGCTCTACAACATCGTGCAGACGCTCTCGATCGGGGATGGACTGCCGGTGCCAAAGGTCTACATCGTCGACGACCCCAGCCCGAATGCCTTCGCCACCGGCCGCGACCCGCAACACGCCGCGGTCACAGTCACCACGGGCCTCCTGCAGATGATGAATCGCGAGGAGCTCGAGGGCGTGCTCGCGCATGAGATGAGCCACATCAAGAATTTCGACGTGCGCCTGCTTCTCATCGTCACGACGATGATCGGGCTCGCGGCGATCATCGCCAGCGTGTACTGGAATGGGGCTTGGAGGATCCGCAGCCGCGACGCGCGCGCAATGCTGGTGGTGTTCGCGATCGGAATCATCTTCACGCTGATCGCGTTCATCGTCGGGCCGATCATGCAGCTCGCCCTGTCGCGGCAGCGAGAGTCACTCGCCGACGTGAGCGGGGTCGACCTTACCCGCAACCCGGTCGGCCTCATCAATGCTTTGAAGAAGATCGCCCAGAACGAGAAGCCGATGCAGCGCTTCAACCACGCGGTCGCGGCGATGTGTATCGACAACCCGACCGAGCACCATGGCAGCTTCTTCAACCACCTCTTCGACACCCATCCGCCCATCGAGGAGCGCATCGCCGCGCTGGAGAAGATCGCCAGCGTCCAGCAGACCTAAAGACTTCCCCTCACGGATATTGGAGGTCGCGCTCCTCGTAGCGCGTGGTGGTGACAGTCGTCGGCCCGGGATCGTCGCCCCTCACCACCAGGCTGCCTAGCCAACCCAGGCGCGGCAGGTCTTTGACAGGATCGGCGATGTCCGCGACCTGGGTGCTGTTGACGTACATCGCTAGCCGTGTGGTGACACCGTCAGCAAGCGTTGCGCATATGAGTTCCACGGTGAGCGATATCGCGCTCGGCTTCTTCGGCGACGTGCCTTGCTTCAACAGGGTGTGCGGCGAGGGGGCTCCGGTGCGCTCGTCGTGCCTGTACAGATTCCAGGTTCCACCGACCATCACGACGAAGGTGTAATGAACGGTCGGGTCCGTCAGACCGCGAACGCAGCCCACGCCAAAGCCGGCCAGGGCGGGCGAGCCTGCCGATTGAGTCGCCGTCACCGCCACGGAGAGCTGGTCCTTCGGGTCGACATATGGCACCGCGATCTCGTGGTCGACATAATTTCGCGCCACGTCCACATAAGCCCCCCCGATGAACGAAGCGTTGAAATCGGCGGTCGAATCCCGCGACCAGCCGCCAT
>VBHB01000240.1 GCA_005880315.1 Chloroflexota bacterium
ACCTCCATCCTCGACCCACAAATGGCCGCCAACGTCGCCTCCGAGATCCGGCGCGTCCTACGTCCGGGCGGCGGCCTGTTCTGGTACGACTTCCGCTACGACAACCCAAACAACAACAACGTGAAGGGCGTCGGCGCCAAGCGCGTCCGCGAGCTTTTCGGCGATCTCGAGGGCGAGCTCCACACGGTGACCGTGGTCCCGCCGCTGGCCCGCCGCCTCGGCCCGCTCA
>VBHB01000241.1 GCA_005880315.1 Chloroflexota bacterium
CAGGAATGCGTTGCGGACGCCATGGCGCGCCATCGCCGCGAGCGCGCGCTCCGGATCGAATGGCCCGTGACTCTCGAAGCTGAGGATGCAGCGGCCGTGATGAAGTGTCGGCAAGAGCCCGTCCATCAGCCCACCGATCCAGGCCCAGTCCGCGGGGGTCCAAAAAAGGTCGCCCTCTTGTGGAAAAAAGTCATGGGACAGCTCGAAACCGGGCAAGTGACCGAAAAGGACGCGATGGGCGTGGAGCGCGCCCTTGGGCGCCCCCGTGGTGCCTGAGGTATAGATCAGCAAGGCCGGATCGTCAGCCGTGGTCGCGGCTGCATCGAAGTCCGGCGAGCCGCCTGCCATGACATCGTCGATGGACTTAGATGGCGGCCGCGATGACCGGCCCTCGGTCAGGAAGACCTGTCTCAACGCGGGCAACCGATCGGCGATCTCCTCTACGTTTGGCAGCGTTCTGGAGTCGGTGACCACGAGCTTCGCGCCGGCGTCGCTCAGCCGCATCTCGAGCGCCTCGGGTCCAAACAACGTGGACATCGGAATCGCGATGGCGCCAAGCTTGTAAACGGCAAGATGCGCAATCGCCGTGGCGGGAAGCTGCGGCAAGACAATGGCTACACGGTCGCCGCCTCTGATGCCAGCACCGGATAAACCGCTCGCGAACCGATTCGAGAGCTCGGTCAGGCGCCCAAAGCTGTAGCGCTCGAGTGATCCGTCGATCCGCTGATGGATGAGCGCTGTGTCCTGCGACGGTTGCCGATCGCTGCAGTCGACTCCCAGGTTGTAGCGGGCCGGAATCGTCCAGCGAAACTCGCGCTTGAGCTCGTCCATCGTCCGTCCGGCAAATCGCTCGAGCACGCTTTGGTCTTCCTACCCTCTGCCCGACGGCTCAGGCGCCACGGTCGGCCATGGCCTTGCCTGCTCCAGTTGGGAGCCGAGGCGAATCAGGGAGCCCTCCTCGTACTGGTCCGCCACCACCTGGACTCCGATTGGCAATCCGGAGGCGCTTCTGCCGGCAGGTATTGACAGAGCAGGCTGACCGGTCGAATTGAACGGCGCCGTGTAGGCGGCAATGGTCAGCTGTCTTGCGAAGTTTTCGAGAGGATCCTCCGTTGATGGTGTCAGTTCACCTATGCGGGTTGGAAGCTGTGGCATCGTCGGGGTGACGAGGATGTCGAATCGTTCCCACCATCGAGCCTGCTTGCGACCGTTGACGATCAGTCGCTCTCTGGCCGCTACCAGAGCGGTCGCCGTTATGGAGTGACCGCGTTCTGCCAACGCCCACGTCGAAGGCTCAACGTCCTGTTGGCGGATTTTCGTGCCCTTGGTCTGACTCCAGCCTTCCAGGCTAGCGGCGGCAATCACGCACCACAGGACCATGAAGTCGTCGCCGACGGCCTGGTCGGCCAGCCCCTCGGGCCAGCTGTCCTCAACTTCGTGACCAAGACCAGCCAGAAGCTTTGCCGTACTTTCCAGTGCTGCAAGGCATTCCGAATCAACTTCGGGCCCGTCCGGAAGCCGTCCAATGACCCCAATCCGCAGTCGACCTGGCGCCTTGCCCACGTTTGACGCAAATGAATCTGTGGGCGGTGGAGCCGAATAGGGGTCGCCCGGCATCCGCCCGGCTGTTGAATCGAGGATTGCAGCCGAGTCTCGGACTGAGCGCGTCAACACATGTTCGACCGCGACGCCTCCGACCACTTCACCGATTCCAGGACCTAGAGAGACTCGGGCCCGCGTTGGTTTGAGGCCGACAAGGCCACACGCGGCCGCGGGCAGGCGGATCGAGCCACCTCCATCTGTGGCATGAGCCACGGACGCCATGCCGGAGGCGACCGCAGCCGCCGCACCGCCGCTCGAGCCGAGCGGTGTGTGATCGGGCTGCCACGGGTTGCGGGTTGGCCCATAGGCCACCGGCTCGGTCACGACCTGGAGGCCAAGTTCCGATGTGTTGGTTTTGCCGACGAAAACGAAGCCTGCAGCCCGGAACCTTGCGGCCAGGAAACTGTCAGACGATTCGTGGTGATCCAGCCGGCGAAGGAACTGCATTCCGAGGTGATACGGATCGCCTGCCGTATGACACAGGATGTCCTTGACAAGAAAGGGAACGCCGGCAAATGGCGCCCCGGGGTGGACCGTTGCGATCTGGTCCTGCGCTTTCTCGAACATCGGGTGGATCACGGCGTTGAGCGCCGGGTTCAGTTTCTCGATCTGTAGGATCGATGCTTCGACGAGCTCCTCCGCCGAAACCTCCCCGTTCCGGACCACTGAGGCCTGGTCGGTGGCGTCCATCCTCATGAGCTCGTACGCGGTTGCTGAGTTGACCCTCATGGCCTCGACTCCTCGTGAGGTGGCTCGTGCAACTTAGGAGGTTGTGCGTTGTTGATCGCCAGCTTGGCCTCCATCTCAACGGCTAGCCGATCGCCCTTGGCAGTCCAACACCAGCCTTGGAGAGTCACGATCCCACCACTGAAGCTCGCCTTTGGTTGGAGATCACGCACCTCCCAGAGGATGTCGATGGTGTCGCCGACAAACACCGGCGCGACAAACTTCACGTGCGTTTCTAGGAATGCCGCGATCAGTCCACCGAATCGGTTGTTGGCCGAGTGCTCGGGGTCCACGTGGTTGGGTCCCGCGTCATAGAAGAGCGCTGTCGCAGTTGCCAGGTGCCAATTTGATAGGGTCGCGCGTTCGCCGAACTTCTGTCCAAGGACCAGCGCCTCGAATTGTTGCGAGTTCACCGCGGGCTTCTGGCCGGCTTTGCGTTTGCCATTTCGCGCAAGGCCGCTTTGTGGATCTTTCCGCTGGCTGTCAGCGGGAGCCTGTCCACAAAATGAATCTCGCGAGGGACCTTGTAGCCCGCGAGCTGACGGCGACAGTGATCGGTCACTTCAGCCGCGTCCACCTTTGCCGTCTGCTCCAGCACGACCCACGCGACCGGAACCTCGCCCAGACGCGGGTCGCCTTTCGCGACAGCCGCGGCCATAGCTACTCCCGTGATCTCCAGGATCACGTTCTCGATCTCGCGGGCATAGATGTTTGCGCCGCCAGAAATGATCATGTCGGTGATCCTGCCGATCGCCACCAGGTGACCCGTGGGCCTGATCTCACCGAGGTCGCCGGTCCGAAACCATCCATTGGACCAGCGAATCGCGGTGGCGGCGTCGTCCTTGTAGTAGCCGAGCATCGTCTGGTAACCGCGGACGAGGATCTCTCCGGGCGTCTCGCCTCCCGACGACCCATCACCAATCCTCACCTCGACATTCGGCGTAGGTTTGCCGACGGTCGCCAGCTTCTCGTCACGATCGTCGTCCGGCCAACCCTGCGACACGGTCGGCGCTTCGGTCATGCCATAAACCGGATTGAGGTTCAGGCCGAACGAATCGATTGCCCTCTCCAGTGCCGATCGCGGAAAGCCTGCACCACCCCAAAGACCACCCCTGAGGCTGCCCAGCCTGCCGGGTTCGGTCGCCGCCATGAGGTCGAGCCACACGGTCGGCACGGCGACTAGCCACGTCGCGCGCGAGTCGGCAAGCTGCCTGCGCATCAGGTCCACGTCGAAAACTCGATCGGTCACGAAGGACGCTCCCACGCCGGCGGCTCCCATCAACGCAGTCAGGCTGCCGAACAGATGGAAAAAGGGCGACGGTGTATAGACGACGTCTGTCGCCTCGAGCTGCGCCGCCTGGGCTGACAGGCGTGCGTTGTTGGTCCAGGCGCGATGGCTCAGCAAGCAGCCTTTCGGCACCCCGGTCGTGCCGCTGGTGTAGATCAACATGGCACCGTCGTCCGGCTGCGATCGGGCCACCTCGGCCGCGTAGCGCCGACCAAGGAACTCAGCGGTGGTCACGACCGCGGCCACCTCCGCGTGGCGAAGGATGAACGCGGCCTCGCGGGTCGTGAGCTTCGTGCTGACGGGTACGCACACGGCGCCCGCCGCGGCGACTCCCACGTGCGCCATGACCCAGGCGATGCCGTTGGGCAGCCACAAAGCGACTCGGTCATGTCGAGCCACGCCTTCCTTGACCAGCCACGCAGCGAACCCCTTGGCAGCAGTGGCGATCTCGTCATACGTGGTCACCGCCTCGCCGCACCGCACAACGGCGCGGCCGCCGACGAGGTCGGACCTCGTGAACGATGAATCGATGGTGGTGTCGAGGATCGCCGCGCTAGTCATCAGCTTTCCGGCTCGAACGGATAAGGGCGATCAATGCCCGAGTACACGTCGGGACGCCGATCTTTGAGGATGTTGTAACCGAAGAACTCCCCGGTGCGGGCCTGGAGGATTCCCTCTTTCACCTCGATGTCCGCGCATACGATGCATTCCTTTCGACCAGTATTCGCAAGGACCCTACCGAGTGGATCGATGATTCGCGAGTTGCCGTAGTACTCGACGCCGCCGACGTCCGCCATCCCAACCACGTTCGATGTCACGACGTAGCACTGGTTCTCCCACGCCCGAGCTCGGGGGAACATCATGAAAGGCATCAGGCGAGGGTCGTCCTCGTTCGCATCCGGCGGACATGGCCACGCGTTCGGATAGACGAGGATCTCAGCGCCCTGGAGGGCTTGCATGCGGGCAATCTCTGGGAAGCACATGTCGTAGCAGATGCCTATCCCAAGCTGGCCGACGGCGGTCTTCACGGGTCCGACGTGAGTCCCGGCTTCAAACAGGTGCAGCTCTGAACCTCCCCGGTGCACCTTGCGGAAGCCTTTCACTTCCCCGTTCGGCATGCAAAGAACGGCCGTGTCGTAGAGCACCGCACCTGCAAGCTCCACCATCCCGAAGATCAGGTGGATGCCGTGGTTCGCGGCCACCGATGCGAGTGAGGTGACAGTCGGTCCGTCGAGCGGCTCCGCGCCTTGATAGTGGTAGCGCAGCTCCTCCGAGGTCATCTCGTGGTTGATCCCGTACATGTAGCCCTGGAGCGCGGCCTCAGGAAATACGACAAGCTCGGCACCCTCGCCGGCCGCAGTGACTGCCAGCTCCGCGATCTTTTCAGCATTGGCCTCTTTGTTGTGGACGACCTCGATAGCTGTCGTGGCGACTTTCATTTGGCGGTTCCTCCAATAAGCCCCTTGATGAGGTAGTCGCTGATCACGTTGGCAACTTCGTCCGGGCGGCGTGAACCGCCGGGTCGGTACCAGACGTACACCCGTGCGCAGACGGTCAGGATGCTGCTCTTGACCATCGGCACGTCGGCTGCCGCGAATAGCCCTGTATCGATGCCTCTGCTGATGGTGTTCGAAAAGATCGCGTCGAACTCGTCGCGAAGCTTGATGATCGCCTTCAGGTTGTTGCGGTTCAGCGCACGCAGCTCGGCATCCGACACCGCCGCCTCGTGCGGGTGGGCGATGTTGTACAGGATGAAAGCCCTTATCACGGCCTGGAGCTGATCTACCGGAGATGGGTCCGCCTGCCGCGGCTGGGTACTTTAATCCCGACCAGAACTGCGATCTCCCTCAGGCTTGTGCCGTGGTAGCCCTTGGCGTAAAAAGCCTCCAGCGCCGCGCTTCGGATCTGGTCCATACGGTCGCTGCGGCGTTCGGCGATCGGGAGTGCGGTCATCAGAGGATGAAGTGCCGCTCCACGGCTGTGCGAGTCCCTTCCTGGGTCGGCCCCTCGTCGACGATGCGCCCTCCTTTCATCACGAGAAAGCGGCTGGCCAGCTTCAGCGCAAAGCCAATGTTCTGCTCGACGATCAGGAACGCAGAGCCGGACCGCTGGTTGACCGTGCGAATGACCTCGATGAACCGGTTGACTATGCTCGGCTGCACTCCCTCCACAACCTCGTCTAGCACCACCAGGCCAGGCGAGCCGAGAATCGCCTCGGCCAGTACGAGTATCTTTTGCTCCCCGCCGCTGAGCGAACCGGCCTGCTGTCCAAGCTTGCCCGCCAGAACCGGAAACGTATCCAGCACAGAGGCGAGCGCGCTTCCATCCACTCCCCGGCTCAGGCAGAGCCTCAAGTTGTCGCCGACGGTCAGCTCGTGGAAGACTGCCCGCTCCTGAGGCGCGTATCCGACGCCCAATCGCGCAATCCGGTGGGCCGGCCAGCCGTCAACCGCGCGTCCGGCGATCTGGACGGTGCCACCTGTGCGCTTGATCAGACCCAGTAAAGACTTGAGCAAAGTCGTCTTGCCCATGCCGTTGCGGCCAAGCACGCAGACGATCTCGCCGGGTTCGATCCGCAGGGACACGTCATCAACGATCAATGTCGGCCCATATCCGGCCTTGATGGCCGAAGCCTGGAGCAGCATCAGGCAGATGCCCCCAGGTAAACATCACGCACTGCTATGGCCCTACTGACTTCGTCGACGCTGCCCTCCGCGATCACCTTGCCCTGATGCAGCACCGTCACTCTGTCCGCGACTTCCCGGACGAAATCGAAGTCGTGTTCTATCAGCACGATGGAGAGTCCTGTAGAGGCAAGCCGTCTCAGCACGCCGCCGATGGCGCGCCGCTCTTCCACCGTCAAGCCAGCTGTCGGCTCGTCAAGGATTACGAGCACGGGGCTGCCCGCGAGGACCATGCAGAGCTCGAGCCACTGCTTGTCGCCGTGCGAGAGCGAGCCGGCGAGGTCATCCATCCTGTCCTGAAGACCGGAATCCTGAAGCAGCTCGACGACCGCCGCCGGCACCTGTATCTCGTGTCTGCGCCGAAACAGCAACGATGGCCGGATGGGACCGGCGGAGGCTGCAAGGCGGAGGTTCTCGGCGACCGGAAGGTTGTCGAAGACATTGGTGGCCTGGAATTTGCGGCTCAGTCCGGTCGACGCGAGACGACAGCACATCGACCAGGGTTGACTTCCCAGCACCGTTCGGTCCGATGAGACATCTCAGCTCCCCGGCGCCGACGGCCATGCTCACTCCATCGAGTGCGCGGAAAGTCCCGAAGCTCTGGGTGAGGTTGCGCACCTCGAGAACGACACCCTTCTGATCGGTCGGGTGCAGAGGCCTCACCTTGAGCGTGTAGTGGTCCTTAGGCTCGAAGCGCGCAGTCAAACGTCGCGGGATGGAGTAGAGGCCATCTGGGAAGGCAATCACGACAGCGATGAAGGCGAGGCCCAGGATGAGGTGCCAATAGACCACCAGGTTGGCCGCCAGCTCCTCGGTACCGATGTTCACCAGGAGTGCTCCGAACGCGGCGCCCACCAATGAACCGCGACCTCCTATCGCGACCCAGATAAGCACCTCGGTCGAGAAGGCGAAACCGACCAGGTCAGGTGATGCGAGCTGCGAATACAGGCTGTATGCCAGCCCGCCAAGGGCCGCAATCGCAGCGCTGATCCCGAAGACGATCACCTTGACGCGGCTCGAGTCGTAGCCCAGGAAGCGGGCGCGTTCCACGTTCTCGCGCACCGCGCGCAGGACCCTGCCGAAATCGGTGAATGCGATCGCTGTGAGCGTGAACAAAACGATCGCAAACAGGAGCCACATCAGGTAGTAGTCGACGTTGGGATCGGTGGGAAAGATCGCCCGCGGGATGATCAGGCCATTGAGGCCGCCCGTCACGTCAGGAAACTGACCCACGATCTCTTGCGCCAGCGCAGACAGAACGAGGGTGAAGACGGCGACATAGAAGGTTCCTACGCGGCGGTTGAAGACGAACCACCCCAACCCAGCGGCGATCAGCACCGCAGCCACGATGGACGCGATCGCCGCCGCCCAGCTATAAATCGCCGGCAGCTCTTTGGTCAGGGCGAACGCGACAAGATATGCGCCGATGCCGAAGAACGCGCCTTGACCAAAAGAGAGAATCCCGCCGTACCCCCACGCGAAGCCGAGGCTCATCGCGAGTACGGCGAGAGCAAGGAACCCGGCGAACGCGCGAAGGCGAAACTCGTCCAGAACGAGGGGAAGCAAAGCGACGAAAACGACCAGAATGATCGGGTCTCGCAACGCCGAAGTGGTCATGACGCGTCGCAATGCCAATCGCATCGACATCAGCTTCGAAGGAGGCCCAACGGTCTGATCCGCAACATCGTGATCGCCAAAAGCAGGACCACGATGCTGCCGATCAAGGGGCTGATGAATCGCACAGCCAGGCTCTGGCTGACACCGAAGATTCCTGCCGCCACCGCGACACCGCCAAACGAGCCGGCGCCCGCGACGACGACCGCCATGAAGGGGTTGATGATGAACGACGAACCCATCTCTGGGTAGATGGAGACCAGCGGTGCGACGATGGCGCCGGCTAGTCCCGCCAGCCCAGCTCCCACGGCGAAGGTCACAAGGTAGGTTCTTCGCACGTTAACGCCGCGTGAGGCGGCGAGGTCTGGGTTTTCGATCACGGCTCTGGAGATGAGACCCAGTCGCGTATATCTGAATCCAGCAACGAGCAGGGCGAAGATCACCACGATCATTCCGACGACCGCCAACCGATAGGTTGGGTAGGTAATGCC
>VBHB01000091.1 GCA_005880315.1 Chloroflexota bacterium
CGGCGGCGGTGAAGTCAGCGGTCAGATAGGAAGTCCCCTCTCCCCGAATGGAGAGGGTCAAGGGGAGGGGCGCAGATGGAGATGGGGATGGTCGGCCTGGGCCGCATGGGCGGCAACATGGTCCTGCGCCTCATGAAGCGAGGCCACCGGATGGTCGCGTACGACCGCTCTGCGGATGCGGTCAAGGAGAAGACTTCCCAGGGCGCCGTCGGGGCCTTGACGGTGGAAGAGTTCGTCAAGAGTTTCCAATCCAGGCCGCGCGTCATGTGGGTCATGGTGCCGGCGGGGGATCCCACGACCCAGGCCATCGACCAGCTGATCGCCCTCGGCGACCCGGGCGACATCATCATCGACGGCGGCAACACCAACTGGAAGGTCGCGATGCAGGACTGCGCCCGCGTCAAAGCCAAGGGAATGCACTACATGGACGCGGGCACGTCGGGTGGCATCTGGGGCCTCGAGTTCGGCTACTGCCTGATGGTTGGTGGCGAGCAGGCGATCTATGACCACTGCCTGCCGCTGCTCAAGGATCTGGCGCCAGACGACGGCGGCCTCGTGCGCACCGGGGCGGAGGGGTCGGGGCATTTCGTGAAAATGGTCCACAACGGAGTCGAGTACGGGCTGATGCAGGCATACGCGGAAGGCTTTCAGGTCATGAAGCTCTCGAAGTCGTTCCCGGGCATGGACATGCACGCCATCGCGGAAGCCTGGCGATCCGGGAGCGTGGTGCGTTCGTGGTTGCTCGACCTGATCGCGCGCGGGCTGGAGCAAGATCCCGACCTCGCACGCATCAAGGGCTATGTCGAAGACACAGGCGAGGGGCGCTGGACCGTCGAGGCGGCGATCGACGAATCGGTGCCGGTGCCGATCATCGCCGAGTCGCTGTTCGCGCGCTTCAGAAGCCGCATGGAGAACACGTTCGGCGACCGTCTCCTGGCGATGATGCGGAACCAGTTCGGCGGGCACGCCGTCGTCAGCGATGCGGCCGGAGAGGCTGTGAAGAAGTGACGGCTGTGGGGGCGGCGGTCGCGCCGAACCCGCTCGCCGAAGGCCTGCACGACTATCGCGTCGCCGAGCCGGCGCTGATGGTGATCTTCGGAGCGACCGGCGACCTCAGCGGCCGCAAGCTGCTGCCGGCCCTCTACAACCTGGCCAAGCAGCGCCTGCTGCCGGCCGGCTTTGCGGTGGTCGGCGCCGCGATCGACGACCTCAGCGACGACGCCTTCCGCAAGCGCGCGTCCGAGAAGATCTCGACTTTCTCGCGAACTCAGCCCGTCGACCCCCAGGTGTTGCAGTCGTTTCTGGACGCCGTCTTCTACGTCAAGGTCGACTTCAACAAGCTCGACGACTTCAAGACGCTGGCGCGCAAGCTCGACGAGCTCGACCACGCGAGGCATGTCGGCGGCAACCGTGTCTTCTACTGCGCGACCCCGCCGCCAACCTACGAAACCATCACGGAGCAGCTCAAGGCCGCGGGCCTCAACGCGGGCGAGGGTTACCACCGCATCGTGATCGAGAAGCCGTTTGGCACCGACTTCAAGTCCGCGCGGGAGCTGAATCACATCGTGCAGCGGGTCTTCCACGAAGACTCCGTCTACCGGATCGACCATTACCTGGGCAAGGAGACGGTCCAGAACATCATGGCCTTCCGGTTTGCCAACACGATCTTCGAGCCGGTCTGGAACTGCCATTTCATCGACTCGGTGCAGATCACCGCGGCGGAGGAGATCGGCGTCGAGAATCGCGGCGCCTACTACGACAAGGCAGGTGCCATGCGCGACATCGTGCAGAACCACGCGCTGCAGCTGCTGGCGCTGACTGCGATGGAACCGCCGATCGCGTTCGAAGCTAACGCTGTGCGTGACGAGAAGGTGAAGGTGCTGCGTGCGATCCGTCCCATCGCCGACGACGAGGCGGCAAAGGCCACCGTCCGCGGCCAGTACGCGAGCGGATGGGTGCTTGGCGAGCATGTGCATGGTTATCGCGAAGAGCCCAACGTCGCGGCCGGCACGCTGACTGAGACTTTCGTCGCGCTACGACTCTTCATCGACAACTGGCGCTGGGCCGGCGTTCGCTTCTACATCCGCGCCGGCAAGCGGATGCCGAAGCGAGTCACCGAGATCCGGATTCTTTTCAATCGCCCACCTCACCTGACTTTCGGACGCCAGGCCGCACAGGAGCTCGACCCCAACGCGATCACGCTGCGCATCCAGCCGGAGGAGGGCATATCCCTCAAGTTCGGGGCCAAGGTTCCCGCCGCCGGGATCAGGCTGCGCAGCGTGGCCATGGACTTCCTGTACGCGTCGTCGTTTCTCGTCGAGGTGCCCGAGGCATATGAGCGCCTCCTGCTCGACTGCATGATCGGCGACCCCACCCTGTTCACTCGCGCGGACGAGGTGGAAGCGGCCTGGACGCTGGTGGATCCCATCGAGGCGGCGTGGAGGGACGGGCGGCCGCCGCTGCAGATGTACCAGGCCGGCGGCTGGGGGCCGGCGGCGGCGGCGAAGCTGCTGGAGGCGGACGGTAGGGAATGGCACAGGCCGTGAACCCGCCGCCGATGGAGACGCTGGACTGGAAAGGCCAGGGCGTCACCATCGCGCAGGTGCTCGATGCGCTGACGGAGTTCCGGCATCGGTTTGCCCGGGCGATGGTTGCCGACGACGACCATCCTCATCCTCGCAACTGCGTCATGACTCTGATTGCGGTAGCGGCGACCGAGGCTGAAGAGAAAAAAGCCGAGAGGGAGAGCACCGCGATCGCGGTGCATCACCCTTCACTCGCGATCGTCGTGAGGGACCAGGCCGATGTCAAAGCAGGTCGCATCGATGCATGGATCGCCGCGCCGGAGATCGCCGACGGCAGTGCTTCGCCCATGCATTACGAGCTGGTCAAGCTTCATGTTCATGGCGCGGCGGCGACGCACCTGGCGGCGCTGGTCGACCCGCTCCTCGTCAGCGGCGTGCCCACCTATCTCTGGTGGCTGGGAACGCCGCCCTTTGGCTCCAACGAGCTGCGCGATGCTCTCCAGATCGCCGACGCGGTGGTGGTCGACTCCGCGCGATTCACGCGGCCCTATCACTCGTTCCTCGCACTTGCCGGAATGAGCGCCCACGTTCACAAACGACTTGGGTTGGCGGATCTGCAATGGGCGCGTCTCGACCCGTGGCGGGAGACCATCGCGCAGTTCTTCGCGCCCGTGGCGCGGCGGGCGTACCTATCGGGGATCAATGAGATCGGCATCGACTACGCGGGAGAGGGCCGCGGTAACCGGATCCCGTCCTCGGTCCTCATCGGCTGGATCGCGAGCGCGCTGGGCTGGAAGCTGAAGCGTGCCGCTGGTGGCATGGGTGGAGTGGTGTCCGCGCAGTACGAGGCCGAACGCTGGCGGACCGTCGAGGTGGCTTTTCGGTCGGTTCCCAAGGCGGGGCTGGTCGAGGGCGAGATCGGCGCGGTGCGGATCGTCGGCACCTCGCGTGGGATCACGTTCAAGGTGTCGATCGCCCGTGCTCCTGAGCGTGTGCGCCACGCGTCGCCGGATCTCGGTCCCCTGAGTTTCCGGAGCCTTCACCCGACTGGCGGCGAGGATGAGGCGGGCATGGAGATCGCGCAGCGCAGGGCCATTCAGCATCGCGAGATGACGTTCCAGAATCGCGACTCGTTGCACCACACAGCTACCGGCGATGCGCCGGGCGATAGCGTGCCGCCGCGGCCGACCGTGATTGCAAGGGAACGAAGAGGTGCCGACAACTCCATGGTCCTGCTCACGCTGATCGACATCGGCGGGGCCGATACGTTGCGCCATGTGCAGCGAATCGAGTCGACGCAGGATGCGGCGCTGCTCGTTCAGGTGCTCGCGCTGGGTGCGCACGACGCCGTCTACGGCCGCTCGCTGGCGTCCGGCGCGGAGTTGATGCAGGCGCTTTGAAGGCGGAGTTCACGGTTCTCGACTCAGCCGAGGCCGTGGCGACCGAGGCCGCCCACGAGATCGCGGCGGTCCTGGCGGGCGGGCCGCGGACGCTGGTCCTGGCCGGCGGCACAACCCCGCGGCGCTGCTATGAGGTGCTCGCAGAGCTGCCCGTCATGTGGGGCCGGGTCACGGTGCTGTTCGGCGATGAGCGTTGCGTCCCGCCCGACCATGTCGACAGCAACTACCGCATGGCGCGCGAAGCTCTGCTGGACCGGGTCGCGCCCGCCACAGTGCACCGGATGCCGGCCGAGCTCGGTCCTGACGAAGGCGCCGCTCTGTACACGCCGGTGGTGGCTTCGCTCGCCCCTCTTGACGTGGTCGTCCTGGGCATCGGTGAGGACGGCCACACCGCATCCCTTTTTCCGGGCCACGCGGCGGTCCACGCGAAGGGTTGGGCGATCGGGATCGGCGATTCGCCGAAACCACCGCCCGAGCGAGTCACGCTGACCCTGCCGGCACTACGCGGAGCGCGGCACGTGATCATCCTGGCGACGGGCGCGGGCAAGGCCGATGCAGTCGCCAAGGCAAAACGCGGCGAGGTGCCATCGGGCATGATTGCGGGCGCGCGATGGCTGATCGACCGCGAGGCCGCCGGGACCCGGTAAGGAAGATCGAGGTAGTTCCCTCGATCCTGTCCGCTGACATCGCTCGGCTCGGCGACCAGGTGCGGGAGGCGGTGGCGGCGGGGGCAGACCGTATCCAGGTCGACGTCATGGACGGCCACTTCGTGCCCAACCTCACCTTCGGCCCGCTGGTCGTCGAGGCCGTGCGCAGAGTCACCGACATTCCAATCGAAGCCCACCTGATGGTCGAGCGCCCCGAGCTGTTCATCGAGGCATTCGCAAAAGCGGGAGCCACCCTGATCGAGGTCCAGGTGGAGGCGACCACGTCGCTGTTCAGGACGGTGGAGTCGATCAAGGAACACGGAGCCGACGCGGGCGTGGCGATCAACCCGGCGACCTCGATCGAAGCGCTGCGCGAGATCCTGCCCTACATCACGCTCATCAACGTGATGACTGTCGAGCCTGGGTTCGGAGGCCAGAAGTTCATCGCTCACAGCCCTGACAAGATCCGCCGCCTGCGGGCTATGGCCCCGGGCATCGAGATCGAGGTCGACGGCGGCATCGACGCGGAGTCGGCGCCACTGGCGGTTAAGGCGGGGGCCACGGTGCTGGTCGCCGGCAGCTCGGTCTTTGGCCACAAGCAAGGGATCGAGGCGGGTATCACCGCCTTACGGAGCGCAATTGGCTGAAAACGCGGACTCTCTGAAGCGGGCGGCTGCGGAGAAAGCCCTGGAGCTGGTTCGGGACGGAATGCTCCTGGGCCTCGGCAGTGGGACGACGATGCGGCATTTCACCGAGGGGGTCGGCCGCCTCGTGGCAGGTGGAATGCGGGTGAGGGGCGTGCCCACGTCACGCGAGACCGCCGAGCTCGCGGCCGCCAACGGCATACCGATCGTCACGGAGCTCGTCGGCGACATCGATCTCGCTGTGGATGGTGCGGACGAGGTGGACCGAGATTTGAACCTGATCAAGGGGCGGGGAGGCGCGCTCTTTCGCGAAAAGATAGTCGCCGCCGCGTCCAGGCGATTCGTCGTGGTCGTGGACGAGTCGAAGCTGGTCAAGCAGCTGGGCGCCGGCGTGCTTCCCGTCGAGGTGCTTCCATTCCTGTGGCGCACGACCGCCGACAGGTTGATATTGCTGGGGGCGTCGCTGACGGTGCGAGGTGGGGAGGAAGCGCCCTACGTCACCGACAACGGCAACCTGATCCTTGACCTCACGTTCGAAGGCGGCATCGCTGATCCGCAGGCCTTGGCGACATCGCTCAAGGTCACCATCGGCGTAGTCGAGCATGGGCTGTTCGTCGGGATGACGGACTCGTGCATCGTCGCCGGCGCCGACGGCCCGCGAATGCTGGGCCGCTCGGGGAGTGCTGGGTAGACCTGAGGATCGCGACCGCGGTTCTGGCTGCGTTCTGCGCCCTGACGGCGTGCAGTGGGGGCGGAGCGGTCGGCAAGGCGTTGCCCACCGGCACCTCGTCGCCGGCGTCCACCGTGCCGTCCCCATCGATCACTGCGGCACCTTCGCCGACGGACGAACCATTCACGACCCAGCTCAGGTGCGGCCGGCCGGTCTCAGCAACGCACGGGCTTGCGCTGTACGCGCCGCCTGCGACACCGCCGCTGCTCGAGGTGCTCGACGTGTCCATTCCTTTGAAACCCGCACTCCTCTGCGTGGTGAGCCCAGCGCAAGGCGGCAGTTTCGCGCAGGCGCCAAACCAGCTGGTGTTCTGGATCGGAGACCAGCTGGGATCAGTCGACCTGAGCACGAGGAAAGTGGTCCAGACGGCGCGATTGCCGGTGGCCGCCTTCGAAGGTAGCTTCAGCCGCGACGGCAGCATGTTCGCTTATCGAGCGGTGGAGGACGCCGCCGGGTCGATCGGCACTCACCTCGACAAAGCCGGTTACGACCGAACGCTCTACACGCAGGATCCCATCGGAGGGCATGGCGGACCTGCACCCGGCCAGGGTCCGGTGGATCAGCTCGAGTTCTCGTCTGATGGAACCGAGCTGCTGGATTACAACGCCTTCAGGCCCCCATCGGGCCCTGAGAAATTCCTTGTCTACCGCATCGCCGGCATACTCGGCTCGTACGCCCCGCCGGACAGCTTCATGATCTTTCATTCCAATGCCGCGTCATCAGGGGTCTGGGCTTCGATAGGAAGCGTCCTCTACTTCTTCGCGTGGCCGGAGCCGGCGGTCAATGGAGAGGTCGACAGCCTCGACGCGATCGGGAAATCGCAAACTGTGGCCGGTTTGAACGCCTTCTATTGGCCGCGCATGATGCCGGGCGGGGGCAGCATCGTCTTTGACGCTTATGCCCATCCGGCCGGTGACGCTTGTGGCGGGATGCCGCATCTGTGGCGTCTGCAGCTTGGGACGCATGCCACAGCACCGACGGCCACTCCGGTCAGCTCGGAGCCTGTGGTGATCGGGCCGGCCGTCATCTGGTCGAACGAAGAACGAAGCACCCAGTGCGGGCCGGGCGGGGAAAGTGCTCCGGATGGCGTAATCATCGCCCACGACCTGGGCACCGGCCGCGACGCGACGGTCGATATGACGGCGACCGTTTCGGGGATCGGACACTCCTTGCCGGCGCCGAACACCGCTTGGGTGGTGGACATATGGATCTGAGGCGGTGATCGCCGGGTAGGGAGCCGGGGGCAGGCTCGAGAGGGCCACCACTAAACTTCTCTCGCGGGACGGGTGGCCGAGTCCGGTCGAAGGCGCAGCACTGGAAATGCTGTACAGCCGCAAGGCTGTCTTGGGTTCAAATCCCAACCCGTCCGCCAAGCGGCTCGGCGCAAACGTCGGCTCGGGCGTCCGTTAAGCCGGAGGAACATGACCATCCTGCCAAGCCGCGTATGCATCGCTGCTCTCATTGCGCTGGCGCCGCTTGTCAATGCGGTGCCCGTGGCGGCTCAGCCTTTGCCCGGGACGACCTGCACGCTGTTCCCAAGCGACAACATCCTCAACACTGACGTATCGGCGCTACCGGTCAACGCTCAAAGTGAAGCGTGGAAGGGCAACATGGCCCAGAACGCGTACCTGCACCCCGACCTCGGTACCTTCGCACAGTGGTATGGGATGCCGGTCAACGTGGCGCCGCCTCCCAGCTCCGGCCTGACCCCCACTTTCAACTACAACTCCGAAAGTGATCACCCGGCGGAGGGCTACCCGATCGACCAGTCGACGCTCATCGAGGGTGGACCTGCCGCCGGATCTGGGACCGACCGTCACGCCCTGATCGTGAACAAGAGCTTGTGCAAGCTCTACGAGATGTACAACCTGCAGAACTTCACGAACGGCCAGCAGCCAGTTGCAGGCTCGGGCGCTGTGTGGGACCTGACGTCGGACGCGATGCGGCCCATCGGCTGGACTTCGGCGGACGCGGCCGGACTTCCGATCACGCCCCTGCTGCTTCGACCCGACGAGATCCTCGCCGGCAGCATCCCTCATGCCATCCGCTTCACGGCCCACTGCACGTACGGCTACATTTGGCCGGGCTCGCACGATGCGGGCTCGTGCACCACCGCATTCCCGCCGATGGGCGCCCGCTTCCGGCTTCGTTCGAGCTTCGACATCTCCGGTTTCGCGCCCAACGCGCAGGTCGTGTTGCGTGCTTTTCAGCACTTCGGCCTCGTCCTCGCCGATAACGGTGCGGACTGGTATTTCGGTGGCAGCACTGACGACTGGTGGGGTACAGCCGCCGGCGACCAGGTTGTGAGCCAGCTGAAGACCATCCCGGCGTCGCAGTTCGACGCGGTCGACGAGTCGAGCCTGCAGGCGGCTGCGGGCTCATATCGTGCGACCGGCATCACTCCGGGCCCTGGCGTGATGGCTGCCGCACCGGCGGTTGCGTCCTGGGGCGTGAACCGGCTGGACATCGTCGGCGTCGCCACCGACCAACAGCCCTGGCACCGCTCTTGGGACGGCACCACGTGGAGCGCGTGGGACGTGCAGGGCGGCCGTCTCAGCGGCGATCCTGCAGCCTCGACCTGGGGAAGCGGGCGTCTCGATGTGTTTGGCCGCGGCGGCGACGGAGCCCTGTGGCACAAGTGGCTGGACGCCGGAACGTGGCACGCGTGGGAGTCTCTGGGTGGCCGGCTTGTCGGCGGTCCCGGAGCAGCCTCATGGTCGTCCGGGCGGATCGACGTCTTCGTCCTCGGGACAGACCGCGCCTTGTGGCACAGGTCGTTCGACGGCATCAGCTGGGCGGCATGGGAGTCCCTGGGGGGCGTGCTTACCAGCAGCCCCAGCGTCGCATCGTGGGGCCCGAACCGTCTCGACGTCTTGGGGCGAGGGCAGGACAACCAGCTCTGGCATAAGGCGTGGACCGGATCGCAGTGGAGCGCTTGGGAGCCTCTGGGTGGAGTGCTCTCCTCGGCCCCGGGGGCTTCCGCTCAAGGGCTCAACCGGCTGGATGTGTTCGTGCGCGGCCAGGACAACCAGCTCTGGCACAAGTCGTGGGACGGAACGGTCTGGAAGGCCTGGGAAGCACTCGGCGGCGGCCTCACCGCGAGCCCGTCGGCGACGTCGTGGGGAGCCAACCGCCTGGACGTGTTCATCCGCGGCAACGACCTGCGGCTCTGGCACAAATGGTGGGACGGCACGCGTTGGAGCGTTTGGGTGCAAGAGCCGGCCTAGAAAGCTGCCACCTTCCTGGTCGATAATCGAGTCCCACCGTGGAGCAGCGGATCAGCCTCGTTACGCTTGGGGTGCGTGACCTTGCCCGAGCTCGCGCCTTCTACGAAGCGCTCGGTTGGCGCGGTGCCCAGCAGCCCGACGATGAGATCGCGTTCTTCCAGGCCGGGGGAATGGTGTTCGGTTTATGGACAGGGCTCGGCGGCCACGGCGCGCCAGGGATCGAGCTCGCTCACAATGTGCGTTCGCCGAGCGAGGTTGACAACGTGCTCGCGGCGGCCGTGCGCGCCGGCGGGACCGTAGTCCGCCCGGCCGCCCACGCTGATTGGGGTGGGTACACCGGCGCCTTCGCGGACCCAGAAGGCTACGTGTGGGAGGTCGCGCACAACCCGGACTGGGCGATCGCGGATGACGGGTCGGTGCGGCTCCCCTAGTCCGATCCACGCTGCGCCGGATCCCGGGTCATTTGCCCGATTGACGCGCATCGCGAACCGTCGAACGATTCTTGAGTCGTACCTCTGCGACTCGACATGCGCAGTCCCCGGTGAAGTTCCCTCCCGCCATTGCACGAGCACCGCGACCCGGTGCCATCGAAACGCGTCGGGAGAACTGGGACCAGCACCGGCTGGCCGGGCCAACGGCGGCTTTCATCATCACCATGGTCGTGGCTGCCTTCTTGCTCGCGGTCTTGCACCGAAGCCCGCCCACCCATGCGCCCGGCCCTCCTGCCTGGCGGGCAACAGCAGGCGACTTCGCGACGCCGGATTGGTTTTCAAACGTGCCGCTCAAATGCCTTGCGGGTATAGGTCTGGGAGTGTCGACGACACCTGCAGTTGCGTATGTCAGCGCTGTGCGCACCGGCTTTCGCGCGGGCCAGGACGTGGTGACGATTCAGTTCGCAAGCGAGCGTCCTGCCGAGACGAGCATCAGCGCCCAGATCGGCGCCACATTCATCGTGGGAACCGGGGGGAAATCCATCACGCTGGAGGGCAAATACGGCGCGTTGGTGACGATGCAAACCGCGGACGGCCACAGCCATTACTCCGGGCCGGTTGACATCAAGACCGGCGATCGTCTCGTGGTCGAGCTGCGCAAGGTACGAGACGACGGCGGGGTGATCCAGTGGGCGATCGGTCTCGGGCAAGTTCCCTGCTTCCGGACCGCCTACCTGGACAATCCCACCAGGCTGGTGATCGACTTCCTGCCAGGGTCCGGCTAGTCGGAGGTTCGCCCTGAAGCGCCCGGCGCGTCGGCTTCAAGCTCAGGGAGGTCGGAATGTGGCTCGCCTGGTTGCAGCGGGTGCTTCCAGGCAATGGCGTGGTGTTCGGCAAGGGCTGCGTTGCGGCAGCGGTCGCAGCACCAGATTCGATCGGAAGGGCCCAAAGACGTGAGTAGCCGGTTGAGTCGGCTCACACCACCTCCAACGCACGAGGATGCCCTTCCGCTCGCACCTCGGATCGGGGTTAGACTCAACTCGATATGGCCGAGACGGACCGGGTCGGGATAACGCCAAGGAGCTGGACGGCGCAGCTCCACCACGGGGTGATGCACCTCGGGAAGCGCTGGTACGTGGTCAGCGCCGAGCTGAACGAAGCCGGCCGCGCCGAGGGAGTTCGGCTGGACGGCCCCTACTCAGATCGTGCGGCTGCCGAAGCGGAAGTAGACCGCCAGGAGCGCGCGCCGGGTTAGTTCGGATTGCCCAGCCCGGCTGGAGCACAAACTCAACACTGAGAGTTATGTTTGTGCCGGGGTAGGTGGTGCGCGCGGAGCGGGAAGATACTGGGCCAACCGTGGCCTCGGACGAGGTCGGCTCCGCGGGTGCCGACTCCGAGATCGATCTGCTGCCTCCAGCCTCTGAGCCTCGTGAGCTGCTCCGCACCGACTTTCCAGGCGCCACCGATCCAGTGGTCGATCGCATTCCCAAAGGGCGCCGGCCGAACCGCTGGCTGCTGATCGCGATCGGCGTCCTGCTGGCGCTCCTCGCTGTCGATGGGGCGGGCATCGCCGCCAACGCCGCCCTGTCCAGCCTCTACAACCCAGGACGCGCCGTCACCGATTACTTCGCTGCGCAAAGCAGAGGTTCGGTGGGTGGAATGATGGCCAACGCCACCTTCTTGCCAGGTTCCGACCCGGCGTTCTTCAGCAGCTCGGCGGTCGCGGCCATGATGGCGGTGCCACAAAACCGTGATCTGAAGGACGTCCACATCATCTCGACTCAGTCGATCGACTATTCGACGGAGACGGTCAACGTTTCGATGACTTGGGCCGGCACTCCTCGCCGCCAGGCCTATACGGTGCGCACGGACAATTCGCGCGTTCATGAGCTCATCTACCACTCATGGCGGGTTGACATACCCTTCGCGACGGTCCAGCTCGCCCTACCCAACCAGCCTGGCGCAATGGCCGTGGACAACATCAACACCGCCTCCCCTGACCCTGACTCGGTCCAGGTCATCCAGGGCTACCACGAGGTCACCATGATCGCCAATTTCGCGTATGACACGAGCACGCGACTGATCGATGCGGTGGGCTACCCGGGGATGGCGTCGTTCCAATCCACGGTGGGCTCGATCGCGGCCTACCACGCGTCGAAAGCTGTGACGCTTGCCTTCAGTGCGTGCGGATCAGCTGACGACACATGCCTGGAACACACATATAGCGCGAGGCCCGGCTACTCCTGGTCATGGGAGCTCCCGGGGTACGGCCACGTGGAAGGCACGACATACCGGTACGCACTCGTTGGGGATCCAACAGTCGGCATGATCCTGAAGGTCACGACCCAGCCTGGCATCGTGACCGCGATCGGCTCGTGCGCGTCGACGATCACCATCAATGCGAGGGTCTACAAGTTCCGGGGAGACTGGACGGCGAAGCTCACATGGTCAAGCGGCGACTTCACAGCGGAGCTGAGCGACTACTGCTTCGACGTCAGGGATGACTCGGGGACCGGGACCGTTTGATCTAAGGCGAGAGAACCCAGGGGTCAACACATAGCAGGACCGGCCGGTTTTGCAACCAAACGCTGGTCCGCCGCATCGAACAGACAGAGACGTTACCCCACGTCGCAGAAAGGAAGGAAGGAAGCAAGCGATGCGTCGAACTACCCTCACACTCGCAGTCGTTCTTCTTTGCGGATGCGGTGCCGCCACCGGGACTGGCGGTTCGAACGCCCAGGTCACGTCGAGCCCGGCCGTCCTGGCCTGCACGCCGTCCGGGGCGGCATCGCCATCGTGGACGTCGACATATCCAACCACCGCGCCTGCCATCGCTTCAGCCGTAGCCGACGGGGACACGCTCACTTTCACGTTCATCGCCGGCACACCTCAGTTCGAGGTCGTCCCCGTAGACAGCGCTCAGTTCGCCGCTGATCCCAGCGGTAGGCCCGTGAGCCTCGCCGGGACTTCAGGAGTCGGAATCGTGTTCCGCGGCTTTCGCGGCGACATGAGCAACTACAGCGGAGCTGCCCGGCTCAAGTCGACCGGACCTTTGCTTCTCGAAGCGGCTGCGACGGGCGATTTCGAGGGCGTCGTCAACTTCGGAGCCGGCGTGAGCGCCCCCGCGTGCGCCAACGTGAGCGCCGGCCCGTCCACGCTCACGTTTCATTTCATCGAGCCCGTGCAGGGCAGCTAGCGGCGCCGGGGAGCGAACAGGCACCAAGATGATGTCCGCAGTGACGGAGCAGCGGCCGACAGCGATGCAGCGTGCCACCCAGGGTGATGCGGATGCGTTCGCGATGGTGTTGGATCCGCTTCTCAATCCCGCTTACAGGCTGGCGGCGGTGATGCTCTCGGATCGGATGGCGGCCGAGGACGCCGTCCAGGAGGCCGCCGTCAAGGCATGGCGCAATCTCGGCCAGTTGCGAGGAGACGAAAGCTCACTGCGCGCCTGGTTCCTGTCCATCGTCGCGAACGAATGCCGCATGACACGCCGCCGCCGCTGGTGGTCCGTCGTGAAGCTGGCCGACGTCGAACCGGACCGAGGGCGTGCCGGTTTGAGTCAGGAGGCGACCACCGATCTGCGCCGCGCCATCGCACGGCTCAGCCCGGACGAGCGCTTGCCGCTGGTCCTCTATTTCTATCTCGACCTACCCCTCGACGAAGTGGCGCGCACCCTGCGCGTTTCGCCCGCGGCCGCCAAGTCGCGAATCTATCGGGCCGCCCAGCGTCTACGTTCCGACCTGACCCTCGAGGAGGTGTCCTGAAATGACCCGCGAGAGTTTCCGCCGCGACATCAATCGAGAGTTCGACGCGTTGAGCGGCTCGCCGAGCCCGGCGCTGTCCGCCCGCGTGCGCGCGGCACTGACAGAGAACCGGCCGGCACGGATAGGACCACCTGTGTGGATGGCAGGCGTTGCCGCCGCCATGATTGCCCTGATCATCGTTGGCGTCCTGGTGGCGTCGAACCTCAACCGTCACCAGACCGGCATCGTCCCCGGGACCATCCCGAGCCCAAGCTCGAGCCCCGTTGTTTCCGCGAGACCGAACGCGACCCCGTCCGCGCAGGCTTCACCGACCTCGCCGGCGGGGCGCTATGCCTGCGGCAACTCGGCCGCCAGCGCCACGAACCCGCCGCTGTCGGCGTTCGTCAACGCCGTGCGCACCGGTACGCACGCGGGCTACGACCAGGTGACGATCCAGTTCAGCAACGGCCAGCCGAGCGACGTGAACTTCGACCCACAGTCGACCGCGACTTTTATGGAGTCACCCAAAGGCCAGGCCATAACGCTCGCGGGTCAGGACGGAATCCTCATCACGATCAAGGGCGCCGACGGCCACACCCAGTACAGCGGGCCAACCGACTTCAATACCAACTATCCGGAGCTCAAGGAGATGCGGCAGGTGCAGGACTTCGAAGGCACGGTGCAGTGGGCGCTCGGGCTTGCGCACCCCGGGTGTTACGCCTACACCTTCCTGACCAACCCGACCCGGCTGGTGATCTACATCCAGCAGTAAAGCGCCCTGCGTCGCCGCCTCGCTACATTTGTGCGGACCGACCGAACCGTTCAAGGAGTCCGCAATGTCGAGCCTCGCCTTCGATCCCGAAGAGACCACGCACTGGGAGAAGACCCACCCACGGACCATCTCGCCCGAGAAATGGAAGCAGTTCGAGGGCTATGCGACCGAGATCTTCTCCGCGCTGGGCATGGACCTCAACACGCCGGGCACCAAGGAAACGCCGACCCGTTTCCTTCGGGCGTTGTTCGAGGCGACCAACGGTTACGAGGGCGACCCCAAGCTGCTTACGGCATTTCCGACCGAGTGTCGGGGTGGCCCCGACTGCAGCATCGCGCAGGTGATCGAAGGGCCGATCGAGTTCTTCTCGCTTTGTGAGCACCACGCGCTGCCGTTTCACGGGCACGCGTACATTGGCTACATCGCGCACGAGGAGATCATCGGGATCTCCAAGCTGACTCGATTGGTGCGAGTCTTCGCGCGGCGCTTCACCGTCCAGGAGCGCATCGGGGTCGAGATCGCCGACGAACTGGTGCGCGTTCTGCAGCCCCACGGCGTCGCGGTGCACCTGAACGCCATGCACCTGTGCACGCAGATGCGAGGCGTGAGGGAAGGCCACTCACGAACGTGGACGTCGAACTGGCGTGGCAACTACGAAACCGATCCTCAGCTCAGGACAGAGTTCCTCCAGGCCGCGACCGTCGACAACAACCACTGACCGGAGTGCTGGCGCCCTTCGAGGTCCTCTTCGAGACGGAGCTGCCCGCCTACCAGCTGCCCGAGGAGTTGGGCCGGCTCTATGGACGGCTTGGATTCGCCGACCGCGTGGTGTATTCGAACTTTGTGTCCTCCCTGGACGGAGTGGTGGCGCTCGGCACCAGCTTCTCAGCCGGTTCCGTGATCAGCGGCAAGTTCGAGGGCGATCGATTCCTGATGGCTTTATTGCGGGCGTGTGCGGATGCGGTCGTCATCGGTGCGAGCACCATGCGGGCGACGCCTGGCCATCTCTGGACGCCGGCTCATGTGTATCCCGACCTGGCCTCGTCGTTTTCGGCTTTGAGAGAAATGCTCGGGCGCGCACCACAACCGCGCCTGGTGGTGCTCACCGCGGCGGGGGACCTGGACGTCAATCATCCGGCACTGCAGAAAGGCGCCACCATTCTGACTACGCACCAAGGAGCGGAGCGAATGGGGGGCAGGCAGCCGGCTACTTGCGACGTGGTCATTCTCGGCCGCGGGAAGCGGTTCAAGGTCAAGCGCGCATTCGACGAGCTGCACGAGAGGGGATTCCAGGTCATCCTGACCGAAGGCGGGCCCCATCTGGTCGGCCAGCTGATCGCCGGCCAGGTGCTGGACGAAGCGTTTCTGACGCTCTCCCCAGTGGTCGCCGGGCGTGGCAAAGCGCGCCGGCTCGGGATGGTGGAGGGTGCGGAGCTGCTGCCGTTGATGCCGGTGTGGAGCCGGCTCCTCAGCGTCCGGCGCCAGTCAGATTTTCTGTTCCTGCGCTACGCCTTGCCGGCCACCTGACCATCGAGCGCTCGCGCCCGAAGGGCTCGCTTCGTGCCGTCCTGGGCTTCGAGCAGCGCGCGCCGCATGGGGCCCGGTAGGTCGCGCTGGAGGTACTGGTCGACGAGCTGTACGACTTCGGGCGTGATGATGGTCATCGGATACATCGACCTCACGAACATCAGCGCTTCGTCGATGTCGTGCGACTCCCAGAACGGTAGCAGCGTGCCGAAGTACGGCTGCACATAGTCACCGAGGAGCAGCTCCTGGTCAGGCCGATGGAAGCCGGCGGCGATGGCCCGCTTGGTCGCCAGCGATAGGCGGTCGTCGGCCGTCACAGCCTCCCAGGCCTGCTCCTTGGCCTCCTTGACTGGGCGCGCCGCGCTGGCCGCCGCGGCCTCGCGCTTTCCGATGTCGGTCGGATCGCGCTCCAGCTCGTCGGCGATCACCTCCGGCCCCGCGACCCCGATCGTCGCCAGCGTGTTCACCGCCGCCCATCGAATGGCGAAATCGACGGTCAGGCCCTCCGGCTTGGTAGCGCCGTCGAGGAGGCCCGCCACCCACGCCAGGTCGGCGGGCTTACGGGCAGCGTCGATGAACGCAAGCGTCCAGTGCAGCTGGAGATCATCACCCGGAGCGATCCGCGACAGCCTTTCGAACGCCGCTCGGGCGAGCGACTCACGCAGCGAGGCGCGGTGCGACGGATCGGCGTATTTCTCGAGTGCGGCAAAGACCCGAAGCATCAGGGGCTGGAAAACAGCGGGATCGGCCTCCACGTCGATGCCCAGCAGCGATGTATCGACGTAGTCGGTCGCCCGCAGCTCCCCGTTGCGAACCATGTCCCAAAGGTCACCCCACAGAAGAGCACGGGCCAGGTCGTCGCTGAGGGCCATGCGGCTCCGCTTCAGGGCCACGAGCGAGCGCTCGTCGAGCTTGACCTTGGCGTACGCGAGGTCACCATCGTTGACCAGCACGAGGTCTGGCACCTTCTGACCCGCCAGTTGCGGGATGAAGGTGCGTTCGCCTTCGATATCGAGCTCCTCCGCATGACGTCGCTGGAGTCCTTCGCCGTTGAGGTCGAAGAGGCCCACGCGGAGCCGGTGGGGCCTCAGGACCGGGTGTGTCTCCGGCGCGGTCTGCACGATGGCGGCGGACTTGATATGCCCATCCTCGACGTCAAGCTCAGCGGCAAGCGTGTTCAGGCCGGCCTCTTCGAGCCAGACCCGGGCCCACTGCTTGAGGTCGCGCCCCGACGCATCCTCCAGCGCCGCGAGAAAGTCGGCGAGCGCGGCGTTCGCGTAGGCGTGGCGCTCGAGATAGGCGTGCACGCCCCTGAAAAACGTCTCATCTCCCAACCACGCGGCGAGCTGCTTCAGAACGGCGCCGCCCTTGTTGTAGGTGATCGCGTCGAAGTTCAAATGCACGGAGTCGATGTCGGGGATGTCGGCGACGATGGGGTGGGTGGTGGGAAGCTCGTCGTGAGCCCTCGCCGCGACCTTGACCTCGGCCGCGAACCACGTCCAAGCATGCTTGAAGCGCGTCGCCTCGGCGCTCGCGAGGCTGCCCATATAGGTCGCGAAGCTCTCGTTGAGCCACAGGTCGTCGAACCATTTCATCGTGACCAGGTCGCCGAACCACATATGCGCCATCTCGTGGAGGATCGTGTCGGCCCGCTTCTGGCGCGCAGCCTGAGACACCCGCGACCGGAAGAGGTAACGCTCGTTGAAGGTCACGCAACCCGGGTTCTCCATAGCGCCGGCGGAGAACTCGGGCACGAAGAGCTGGTCGTACTTCCCGAACATGTAGGGGATTCCGTACCGAGCTTCGAAATAATCGAGGCCGGCACTGGTGATCTCGAACATCTCGTCCGGGTCCAAGTAGCGCGCGAGCGACTGCCGGCAGTAGATGCCAAGCGGGATGCTGCGATGCTCCTGGTGCACCGAGTGGTAGTGGCCGGCGACCAGCGCCGCGAGGTATGTCGAGATCGCATTCGTGGTCGGGAACTTCCAGAGCCCTCCGTCTTTCTTGACCCCGGAAGTATTCGACGCCACGGTCCAGTCGGCGGGCGCCGTCACCTCGAGTGCGACGGTGCCCTTGATGTCGGGCTGGTCGAAACACGCGAACACCCGATGCGCGTCGTTGCTCTCGAAGTGGCTGTGCAGGTAGGTACGACCGTCCAGCGGATCCTCGAAGCGGTGCAGGCCGGTGCCGTCACGCATGTACTTCGCGACCGCCGACACCTCGAGGACGTTGTGCTCCTCGAGGTCGTCGACGACGATGCGGCCGCCGTCGAAAGCGCCTGAAGGAATCGGCTTCCCGTTGAGCACCATGTGTTCGATTGCCGGACCGATGAATTCGATGAAGGTGGAGGCGCCCGGTCGAGCGTCGAAGCTAGCGCTGGTGTGGGAGCCGAATGTCTCCGGGCCGCGATCGAGGTCCAGCCGCACAACGTAGCGTGGCGCCGACACCAGCGCGGCCCGCGTCCGCGCCTCCTCACGAGTGAGGTTGTTCTTCGTGATGCTGGTGGTTATCTGCTGACTTTAGGTCACGAGCACGATTCGGCGCCGAGGAGGATGGGTGCGGATGCGGCGACGGTTGGCGTCGTGCTCACCGCCACGAGAGCCGCGGACTTCGCCGGTGGCAGGGTCACGTTCTGGAAACCGGGATCGGCGCGAACGAAGGCCGTCGGTGGCGTGAAGTGGCGCCCGGGCAGGTCGGTGGTGGTCCCGGTACAGCGGTCGAAGAACTTGAGGGTATAGCCCAGCTCGCCTCCTTGGGCGGGCGAGTACTTCATCTCCACGTCGACCCTGCAACTCGTGAGCGTGCAGGTGGCGTCTGGCAGGAACTCCACGCTGGTCACCGGCGGATTCGTCGACGGCGCGTAAGTGGGCACCGGCTGCAGCCCTCCTGCCGATGGGCTGGCGCTGGTTTTCGGTGACGCCTTCGGGGAGGTCTTGGGCGATGTGGTGGCGACGGGATTGTTCGAGGATCCGCGGTTGGCGAGGACGATCGCCCCGACGCTCCCAAGGAGCAAGACCACAACGATGGCGATGATCGCCGGCACCAGCCAGGGCGGCCGATCGGAGGTCTCGTCGTGCGTTGGCCGGCGCGGAGCCGGTGGTTTGCGGGCAGGCGTGGGAGGAGGGGCGGTGACGGGAGCAGGCGCACTCGTTGCCGTGGTGGAGGAAGGGCTCGGAGCCACATATGAAGGTGCAGCCGCCGGAGCCGTGTAGGACGGCGCGGCAGGAGGCGTGTATGTCGGGGCTGCCTGGGGCGCATATGAGGGTGCTGCGGGGGGCGGCGCCGGCGTAGAAGGCGTGGCGGACGTCGGAGCAGCCGGAGCCTGGGCCGGCACGCTGTCGGCCGCGGGCGTCCACACCGGGGTCGGGATTGAGGTCCACGTGGGCTTGGCTTCCGGGGCAGGCTCAGGGGTTGGCGGCGTCGGGATCGGAGCTGCGGGCGTCGGCGCTGTCGGCTCGCTTCGCGCAGGGGCAGGCGGGAACGTATCCCACGTTGAGCTGGGCGAAGGCTTGGGCGCCGCGGGAGCCACCGGCGCGGTCGGCGGCGTCGCGGCGGAGGGGGGAGAGGGCACCGTGTCCCAGGTCTCCTCGCCCGGCTGCGCCGCCGGAGTTGCAGGCTTCGAGTCCCATGTCGGCACAGGTGCGGCAACTGGCGGCGCCGCGACCGGAGGGAAAGTCTCTGCAGCGCGTGGAGGTGGCTCGTAGGGGGCCGGCGCGGACGGCGGCGGCTCGTTACGCGGTGGAGGCACGAACGGAGGCGGCACCGGCGGCCCGGGGGGCGGCGGGTAGGTCTCCGTCGAGCGCGCTGGCGGTTCATATGACGCCGAAGGGCGCTTGGGGGCTTCATCGGGCGGCGGTGGCGTGTAGGTCGCGTGCGCCTGCGTCTGCAGGGGCGCCGACGGCCTCGGCGCGGGCTCAGGCGGGAAGGTGTCCTTGGGCAGGTATGGCGTGATCGAGGGCATCTCGCGGCCGCCCGCCCGCAGCGCCAGCTCCGACTGCGCGGCGGTCATGCGGTCGGGAGCCAGCAGCGCAGACGCCATCTCTCGAAGCGCGCCCTGGGCGCGATCCGCGGCCGGCCCCATGGCGCCGCTCGCCATCGAGCGCATCGTCACCACGAGCCCCGGAGGGATGGTGGGCGGAGCGGGCGCGCCTGCCGGGTCGACGCCGAACGCAGCGCAGATCGCCATGCCGCAGGACCGGACGTCGGCTCGCAGGTCGCTCTGTGATGGGGCGCCGCGCACGGCAGCCGCGGGATGGCCGCTCAGCCGTACCTCGCCGTTGCCGGTGACCCGAATCGCCGCGGCTCCGAATCCGCCCATCGCGATACCTGCCTCGTGCAGGGCGGCCACGCCGGAAAGCACCGCTGCCCCGAGGGCGGCTGCCGCGGGCGGCGTCAGGGGTCCGCGGGAGAGGATCGTGCCCAAGGGCGTCCCCTCGTTCGGCTCGACCGCCACCCAGAGTCCGTTGGGGTCGGTGCCCCAGGCGAGGACAGGCGCGAGCGAGGGATGGCGGTGCTCGGCCAGCCTCTGGATGCGGGGCACCGCAGCGGCGGCTTCCGCGGCCGGCGCGCTGATCTCGTGGACCACGACGGCCTTGCCGTTTTTCAGGACGGCCTTCCAGCCCTGGCCCGCTCCAGGCGCTACGAGTTCGATCAGCTTCGGCTTGGGCTCGCTCTCCGGCATAACGGGTGCATGGTAACCTTGCGGCACATGGCTTATGTCATTGTTCAGCCTTGTGTAGGGGTCAAAGATGCCTCGTGCGTCGAGGTTTGCCCCGTCGACTGTATTCACACCGATGACGCCGCGACCATGTATTTCATCGACCCCGATGAGTGCATCGACTGCGGAGCCTGCGTTGATCCGTGCCCCGTCGACGCCATCTTTCCCGAGGACGAAGTTCCCGAGCAGTGGCGCGAGTACATCAAGATCAACGCCGACTACTTCAAGAATCGTCAGTAATCTCGTAGGCCACTCTTAAGGGTTGGCGAGGCACTCGGTCACCCTCGTTCCTGGTGACGGGGTGGGCCCCGAAATCTGCGACGCCGCCGTGCGCGTGATCGAGGCCACGGGGGTGGAGTTCGACTGGGAGGTCCTCCAGGCAGGCGAGGCGGCCATCAAAGAGTTCGGGACTCCCCTTCCGGAGCCTGTGCTCGCGTCGATCCGCAAGAACAAGGTCGCACTGAAAGGGCCGATCACGACGCCGATCGGTTCTGGGTTTCGCAGCGTTAACGTGGCCCTCCGCCAGGAGCTCGACCTCTACGCCCTGGTGCGGCCGGTCAAGGCCTACAAAGGCGCTCGCAACCTCCGCGACGACCTCGATTTCGTGATCGTGCGCGAGAACACCGAGGACATCTATGCGGGCATCGAGTTCGAGCAGGGCACGGCCGACGTCAAACACCTGATCGACGAGATCTCGGGGCTCGCCAAGAAGAAGATCCGCCCCGACAGCGGGCTTTCGATCAAGCCCATCTCGATCACCGGGTCAGAGCGGATCGTGCAGTTCGCGTTCGACTACGCGCGCAAGAACAATCGGCGCAAAGTCACCGCGGTGCACAAGGCGAACATCATGAAGCACACCGACGGGCTGTTCCTTTCGGTGGCGCGCATGGTGGCCGAACGCAACGGCGACATCGACTTCGAGGACCGGATCGTCGACAACATGTGCATGCAGCTGGTGCTGCGTCCCAGGGAGTACGACGTACTGTGTTGCCCGAACCTCTATGGCGACATCATCTCGGATCTCGGGGCAGGGATGATCGGCGGCCTTGGCCTGGCGCCGGGCGCGAACATCGGCACCAACGGCGCCGTCTTCGAGGCGACCCACGGCAGCGCTCCGAAGTACGCCGGCCTCAACAAGGTCAACCCGATGGCGGTCATGCTCTCGGGCGTCTTGATGCTTCGTCACCTCGACGAGGTGGTCGCGGCGGATGCCCTGGAGACGGCGATCGCCGATGTGATCGCCCTGGGCAAGAACGTCACGTACGACCTGAAAGAAAAGCGTGACGACCCAACTTCGGTGGGCACGAGCCAGGTCGCGGACGCGGTGGTGGCCCAACTGAAAGCAGGTGCGTGAGGAAAGCGACGACCTGAGGCGCTTGCGCCGCCTCTGGGATGAGCATATCCACCGGCCCTTCCCTGAAACCAGCGACGATCCGCGATCCCAGGAGGTCGCACTCTACGCCGCATGGCTCGGCAGCATGGTCGAGGTCGCCCTACGGCATGGCGGGCTCGACGCCGCGCACGCGGACATGCTCAAGATCCGGCGGGCCGAAGGCAATCGCGAGCTCTTTTTAGCCGGCGGAGAGCTGGGCGATCCAGTACGCTCGTACGTCGCTCGATTGATAGCCCTCGAAGACGTCCTGGTCAGCCTCCCCGTGGACACGTGAGGGGCGCTGCCGCTTTCCTGGCGGCCGGCCTTCTTGCCGCAGCATGCTCGAACGCCGCTCAGCCGGTTGCCGGGACGACGCCGGTTGCGGCGGCCCCGATCATCGGGCCGGCGCTCGAGCGCGGCGATCAGCCTTCCTTCACGTATCGAACCGGCCAGCCACCGGTCCTTAGCCTTCAGGAGCTATTCCACCCGACGTACAACCTTCCGATTGATCCATCCAAGGTGCGCACGCTGCTCGTTACCGGCGACATCATTCCCGCGCGCGGCGTGGCGTATTTCGCGGCGGTACGGCACGACTACCTGTGGCCGTTCCGGCCGACCGCCGAATACACGAAGAACGCGGACATCACCTATGTCAATCTCGAGGCGCCGCTGTTCTCAGGCTGCCCGGTGAGCCCAGCCGAGAGCTTCACTTTCTGTGGCGACCCGCGCTTCGTCAACGGTTTGACCCTGATGGGCGCCAAGGTCGTGAACCTTGCCAACAACCACCTCACGAACTACGGACCCGCTGGCGTCGCCGCCACTGACAAGCTCTTGAACGAACACGGCATGCTGACCACCGGCCTCGGCCCGGTCGCCGTCATCGACGTGCGAGGCGTCAAGTTCGGATTCATCGGATTCAACGGCGTCGGTCGCGCGATCGACAAGACCGCGCTGAAGGCCGGCATTGCGCGTGCGCGGCAGCTGGCCGACGTCGTCGTCGTGCAGTTCCACTGGGGCAAGGAGTACGAGCGACAGCCGATGGCCGATCGGGGCGTGCCCACGCCCGACGATCCGGTGGTGATCGGCCACGACTCCATCGATTGGGGCGCGGACATCGTGATCGGCAACCATCCGCACTGGTACCAGGGCATCGAGATCTATCACGGGAAGCTCATCACGTACGCGCACGGGAATTTCATCTTCGATCAGATGTGGTCAGAGGAAACGCGAGAGGGTGTGATCGGCACATATACCTTCTACGGCACGCAGCTCGTCGCTGCGTCATGGAAGGCAGTGCGCATCTATGACTACGGGCAGCCGGTGTTCATGAACGCCAAAGACTCATCGACGGCGATCACCACGATGGAGGCCGCGAGCGATCAGCTGGCCAAGCGCCTCGGCGAGGCGACGACGGCTCCGATTCCAACGATGCCGCCGGCCCCGAAGTACGCCCCGGAGCACGCCTAGCCTCCCCACCGTGTGGGGAGGTCGCCTCGCCGCGTAGCGGCCAGGCGGGAGGGGGGATGACAAGTGCCCTAGAATCTCCGCAACTTAATCAGGGGGTCCCCACCGTCCCAGCTCACGTCTCAGCAACCGACCTGCAGCGCATACGCGGCCGACGGAGGCGTCGACGCGACAGAGTCGTCTTCTTCGCCACCATCGCGTTGCTGCTCAGCGCCGGCGTGGCCAGCGGCTTTGTGCTGGCGAACCGGCCACAAGGCTTGGTCTTCACGGCGCAGCATTCCAAGACCGGCGCGGCTGCCGTCGCGCCGCCGGCCAACTTCGACCACTTCGACTTCTCAAACCTCTGGCTCGCGACCAAGCCACAGCCCGCGCTTCCGATTCACGGCCATGCCGCCTACCTCGTCGACCTGGACACACGCCAGGTCATGTGGGCGCGCGATCCCGAGTCACCACGCGCGCCGGCCAGTCTCACGAAGCTGGTGACGGCCATGGTGGCAGTCGACGATGCAGGGTCGCTGGACCGCACGGTCGTCATCGCCAAAGAGGCGACCCAGGTGGTCCCGAGCCTCATGGGCATTTCCGCAGGCGAGCACCTAACCGTGCGCGAACTCATAGAGGGGCTGTTTCTCGACTCGGGCAACGATGCGGCCGAGGCCCTGGCTCGAGGCATCGTGCCCCGCGATCGCTTCATGCGGCAGATGAATCAGAAGGCCAAGAGCATCGGCCTGACCGCGAGCCATTTCGTCACCCCGAGTGGGCTGGACGCGCCGGGACACGTGATGTCGGCGCACGACCTGGCCCACGTCGCCGCGTATCTAGACGAGTACTATCCCGCGCTGGCGGCGATCGCCGGCACGAAGGAAGTCGCGATCTCAGCCACTGCGGACCACAAGGCGTTCGACCCGCACAACCTGAATCCACTTCTCTGGAGCTATCCCGGCGCCACCGGCCTGAAGACGGGGCTCACCGACAACGCCGGCGGCTGCATCGTGGCTACAGCGACGCGGGATGGGCGCCACCTGATCGCGGTGGTGATGAACGCAACCTTGCACTCGGCCGCTGACGCCACCGTTCTCCTCAATTACGGCTTCAGCGTCACACCACGGCTGCCCATGCCGCCATGGCCCCAGCCGACTTCATGACGGAGAGCATTTAGACTTCCCGAAGTGATCCGGCTTGTGGGCCTGAGCGCCCAGGAGGTGCTCGACTCGCGGGGAAACCCCACCGTGTCGGTCACCGCACGCACGGAGTCGGGGAGCGCCACCGCGATCGTCCCCTCCGGCGCATCCACCGGCAAGCACGAAGCGATCGAGCTCCGTGACGGTGACCCCAACCGGTACGGCGGCAAGGGCGTGCTGAAAGCGGTGAGCAACGTCGAGAAGACGATCGCCAACCAGGTCGTGGGGATGGACATCTCGGACCAGGCCTCCATCGACGCTGCACTGATTGGCCTCGATGGCACGATCGACAAATCGCGATTGGGTGCCAACGCCATCCTCGGCGTGTCGCTCGCGGTCGCGCGTGCGGCCGCGCAGGCGAAGGACGAGCCGCTCTATCGCTACCTCGGCGGCGCTCAAGCGCACCTGCTGCCGCTTCCGATGGCCAACATCCTCAACGGGGGCGCCCACGCCGACACGTCGGTCGACCTTCAGGAGTTCATGGTCTGCCCGGTCGGCGCCTCGTCTTTTGCGGACGCGCTGCGGGCGGTCTCGGAGGTCTACCACGAGCTCAAGCGAGTCTTGAAATCGCAAAATCTCGTCACGGCGGTGGGGGATGAGGGAGGGTTCGCTCCCGACCTGCCCTCCAACGAGGATGCACTCAAGCTCATCGTCGAGGCGATCAGCCAGGCGGGCTACAAGCCGGGTGAACAGATCGCGCTTGCACTCGACGTCGCGGCGAGCGAGCTGTTCGGGGACGGCGCCTACAAGCTTGCGGGCGAGGGCCTGGCGCTCAACGCGATGCAGCTCGTCAGCCTGTACGAGAAATGGATCGAGCGCTATCCGATCATCAGCATCGAAGACGGCATGGCCGAGGATGACTGGGACGGCTGGAAGCTGCTGACCGAGAAGCTCGGAGACAAGGTCCAGCTGGTCGGAGACGACCTCTTCGTGACCAACGTCACGCGGCTCGAGAAAGGAATCGAGATGGGCGTCGCCAATTCGATCCTGATCAAGGTCAACCAGATCGGCACCTTGACCGAGACGCTGCATGCAATCGACACCGCCCGCACCGCGGGTTACTCGGCCGTCATCTCACATCGCTCCGGCGAGACCGAGGACACGACAATCGCCGACCTCGCGGTCGCCACAGGGGTGGGCATGATCAAGACCGGCGCGTGTGCCAGATCGGAGCGCGTTGCCAAGTACAACCGGCTGCTTGCGATAGAGCGCGAGCTGGGGGCCGGCGCGTACTACGCACAGGCTTCGAGCCTGCCGTGAAGCTGGCATCGCGGGCGGTACATGCCGGCCGCGAACTTGTCGCCCGGAGCCCGCTCGCACCGGACCTGAGCCCCGCGGCGGTCCACGTCTACACGGACCTGGAGGACTACGACGCCGTTGCGCGCGGCGAACGCCCGGGTCATTACTACGGCCGGAACTCGAACAGCAATCGGGCGATGCTGGAGCAGGCGGTGGCCGACCTCGAGGGTGGGGAAGAGGGCGTGGCCACGGCGTCGGGGATGGCCGCCCTGCACATGGCGATACTGGCGCTGGCGCCGAAGCCGGTCACGATCGTCGCCACGCGCGAGCTCTACGGCGGCACCATGGCGTTGATTCGGCAGGACCTCGAGCCTGCTGGCTACGAGGCCAACTTCATCGACATGACGGACCTCGACGCGGTTCGGCGGGCGATTGATGGAGCCGGCCTCGTGCTGGTCGAGTCGATCACCAACCCTTTGTGCCGAGTCCCAGACGTCGAGGTGATCGCGACGGTGGCGCGTGATCGCGGCGTGCCGCTGCTCGTGGACAACACGTTTGCCACGCCCATCCTGTTGCGTCCCCTTGCTCTCGGGGCGACCGTGGTGATGCACAGCGCGACGAAATACATCGGCGGCCACTCGGATCTCGTCGCCGGTGTGGTGGTCGGAAGCGCGAAATTGATGTCGGCCGCCCGTGCGCGGTCGGTGCGCACCGGCAGCACCC
>VBHB01000111.1 GCA_005880315.1 Chloroflexota bacterium
CCCGCCCGCGTCATCGGATGCGTCGTCTATCCCGCCACCAGCCTCGTCAGCCCCGGCGTCGTGCGGCACGTCGAAGGGGAGCGCTTTTCGCTCGGCGAGCTCGACGGCCGGGAGACGGCGCGTTCCCTCGAGCTGTCGCGAATGCTCGCCGGCGCGGGCCTCAAGGCGCCCATCCAGGCGAAAATCCGGGCCGAGCTGTGGCTCAAGCTCCTTGGCAACGCCGTTTTCAACCCGCTCAGCGCGCTCACTCGTGCGACGTTGGGCGTGATCGCCGGATCGCCGCTGGTCGCCCCTGTGGTGCGCGCGGCCATGGAAGAGGTCGACACGATCGCCCGGGGAGTCGGCATCGAGATCGCGGTCTCGATCGATCAGCGCATCAAGGGCGCCGCGCGCGTCGGGGACCACAAGACCTCGATGCTGCAAGACCTCGAGTCGGGCCGGCCGATGGAGATCGACGCGCTGACCGGTTCGGTCGTGGAGCTCGGCGACCGGCTCGGTATCCCGGTCCCACATCTGCGGACCCTCTACGCGTCCGTCAAATTACTGCAAGCGGGTTCAGTCGGGTAGCCACTGCGGCGGGCGGCCCTTGTTGCCGATCGCCCACCGTAGGTTTTCGAGCACCTCCTCGAGGTGGTCGCGCATGGCGCCGTCCGCCGCTTCGGGATCGTGAGCGACGATGGCGCTGAAGATCAGCTCGTGCTCGCGTAGCGATCGCTCCGTGCGGCCGGGTCGCAGCATCGTCTGGTACTGGAAGCGGAGGCTTTGCGATTTGAGGGTGCCCACGAGCCGGCCGGCGGTCGGGTTCTTCGCAGCCGTCCAGATGAGCTGGTGAAACCGCGGATTGAGCTCGGAGTAACCGATCGCGTCGCCGTTGGCGAAGCACTTGCGCATCTCTACTATCACTTGCCGAAGCTCGCGGATGTCGCTCGAGCTCGCCTTCGCGGCGGCCTGGCGCGCAAGCAGCCGCTCGAGCGCGGCACGAACCTCTTCGATCTGAAGCGCTTCGTCATCTGAGACGAGGCGGACGCGCGCGCCCCGGTTGTGCTCGCGCGTAACGAGCCCTTCCTGGTCGAGCCGGACGAGGGCGGCGCGCACCGCGGTGCGGCCGGCGTCAAGCACCTTCGACAGGTTGGCCTCGACCAGCCGCTCGTTGGGCACGAAGCGCCCGGCGATGATTGCCTGTCGCAAGAGCCGGTACGCGTCGACGCCGACCTCAGAGGCTCCTTTGCGCCCCGGCTTTCGTGCGACCCGTTCCCGACCAACCTTGGTCCTTGCCATCAGGGCAGATTATCCTCAATAATGTCGACAATCCGGGCTGTCTCAAGCAACCTGATTAGGGGGCGACAACGATTGTGAGCAGGGTCAAGCCATCACCATTCGTTTCGGCGGTCGGTGCCATCCTCGTCCTGGCTGCCTGCGGTGGCAGCACCCCCACGGGCGGTGGGCTCGGCACGGGCGACCTGCTCGTGGGTGTGATTGCGCCATTCACGGGCGCAGACGCCGGCCTCGGTCCGGCCTATTACGCCGCGTGCCTCGCTGCGGCCCCCTCGATCAACGCCAACGGCGGCATCGGTGGCCGGAACGTCAAGTGCGAGCAATTCGACACCCGCGGCGAGCCCGCGGACGCGGTGCCCGCGGCCAACAAGATGATCGCCAGCAACTCCAACCTGATGGCTGTGGTCGGCTGCACCTCGGACGAGGCGGCGACCGTGGCACCGATCATCGATCGGGCTCATATCCCGATGTTCTGCATGACCGGGCAGTCGGAGTTCAACAAGACGCCGCTCAAGTACTTCCACCGGCTCGTCCCGGCCGACGTCTATGACGCCTTCGCCATGGTGGGCAGCGCGTTGTTCGGACCCGGCCACGATCCCTATAAGAAGGCGGCCCTCGTATTCGGCGACGACATTGGCTCCCAAGCTTTCGTGGCGCCGGCCACAAACGCTTTCACGCACCTGGGCGGAACCATCGCCATCAACCAGCCCATCCACCTCGGGGCCTCGTCCTACCGCACCGAGGTCGCGGCGATGTTGAAGGCAAAACCTGACGTCATCCTGACTGAGGCTCTTGGCTCGGCCGGAACCTACCTGAAGGAGGTCAAGACGCAGAACGGGGGGAAGATGATCCCGTTCATCGGCTCGTCGGCCACCATCGACCCGACCTGGTTCCAGCAGGTTCGCGACGCCATCGGCATCGACGACCTGCTCAAGTACTACGGCGGCGTGGACCTCGGCTATACGTTCTCAGGGCCCGCGTACAGCGAGTTCCTCGCCAATCTCAACGCCGCCGCTTCGACGTTCAAGGACGCGCCCAAGTACAAGCAGCGTGGCTCTACCCTGCATCTTTACGACGGGATCATCATGACCGCTCTCGCGATGGTCGCGACCAACAGCGCGGATGCGAAGGTTTACAACTCCAAGATCCTCGACATCGCCAACGGCACCAGCGGCGCAACTGTCGTCAACACCTACAAGGACGGTGTGGCCGCTCTCAAAGCTGGCAAATCGATCAGGTTCGTCGGGGCGGGCGGCGAGAACAACTTCGACAAATACAACAACTCGCAGTCGGGATACATCCTGGTCGGCTATGACAAGGACGGGAACGAGGTGACCGTCGGGCATCTGACGCCAGATCAGACCTCGAAGCTCATCGCGGCTGGCGGATAGTTCAGATAGACCCAAACGTGACCCGGGGAGGCCGAACGCCGTGGACCTTTACGTAGCGGCGTTCGGCTTCGGACTTGTCGGGATGTCGGTGATCGCCATCGCTGCGGTCGGATTCACGATGCAGTTCGGGATCACCAATATGATCAATCTCGCATACGGAGAGGTGATGATCTCCTCCGCCTACGTCGCGTACTACGTCAACAAGGCGGGCATCACGATCTGGGTGGGAATGATCGCGGGGGCGCTCTTCGGAGCAGTGTTCTCCTTCCTTCTCAACCGGTTCGTGTACGCGCCGTTCCAGCGCAAAGGCACCTCGCACATCGGCATGGTCATCGTGTCGCTGGCCGTCTCGCTCATGATCGCGAACCTGTTGCTCCCGATCGTGGGCTACTACAGCGTGTCCTACCAGGACACCACCGGTGGCCTCCTCCGCGCCGGCGGGATCGTGCTCACCACCAACCAGATCGCCATCATCGGCGTCGCGGTCGTGCTCATGCTGCTCATCCACGGCCTCCTCAGGTACACGCGGCTGGGCAAGGCGATGCGAGCTACGGCGGCCAATCCGACCCTCGCCCGCAACTGCGGCATCCCCACGCAGCGCGTTATCGATTCGGTCTGGCTGATCACTGGAGCCCTGTGTGGGCTCGCGGGTGTAGTGGCCGCAATGGACTCCGACTCGTTCGCGATCTCCAACGGCGCGGGGTTTCTGATCACGGCCCTGGCGGCCGCCGTGCTCGGCGGAGCGGGCCAGCCTTACGGCGCGATGATCGGGGCCGTCATCATCGGGATGATCACCGAGCTCAGCGCCGCGGCATGGGCGCCTGAGTACAAAGAGGTCGTTGCTTTCGGCATCCTGGTGCTGGTCATGGTCCTGCGCCCGCAAGGCCTGCTGTCGAAACGCGGCGCTCTGGCGGCGGCGGGATGAACAGCTACTACGCGGCGAATCTACTCGTGTATGCCGGGGTGGACATAATCGCGCTCCTCGCGCTCAACCTCCAGTTCGGGGTGTCCGGCATCGTCAATTTCAGCTTCATCGTCTTCCAGGCTGTCGGCGCGTACACGGCCGCAGTCCTCTCGATGCCGCCTGACACCACATTCGGCTACGAGTTCCAGGTTTACTTCGGCGGTTATCACCTGCCGTTCCCGATTCCGTGGATCGGCGGCGCCATCGCGGGCGGCTTCCTCGCGATCCCGGTCGGCCTTGTGGTCTTGAGAAAGCTGCGCAGCGACTACCAGGCCATCGCGCTTCTGGTGCTTTCGATCATCACCAATGAGGTGATCACCAACGCGCGGCCGTTTCTGAACGGGGCGGCAGGCCTCGCCCTGGTGCCGCAGCCGTTGTCCGACGTGATCGACCCCAATACCGAGACCTACCAGTACTTCTATGTGGCGATAACGGCGGTCTGCGTGGTGCTGGTGTTCGTGGTTGCGAATCGCATCGTCAACTCGCCCTACGGCCGCAGCTTGCGGGCGATGCGCGAGCGCGAGATCGCGGCGATCGCCATTGGCAAAAACCCGGTCCAGCTCAAGATGACGGTGTTCATCGTCGGCGGTGTGATCGCCGGACTGTCTGGCGCGATCCTGGTGGGATTCATCCAGCTGTGGGCGCCGTCGGTATGGCTCTATCCCGAGACGATCATCCTGTTCGCCGCCATCATCGTCGGCGGCCGTGGCAACAACGTCGGCGCAATCCTCGGTGCGCTGCTCGTTCCGGTCGGATTCGAGGAGGTGACCCGCTTCATCCCAAGCAGCTTCGGGCCGCCCGGCCTGATCCCAGCTCTGCAGTGGGTGGCGATCGGGCTGCTCATCATCGGCTTCCTGTGGTTCCGGCCGGAAGGAGTGAGGCCGGAGCCGCGCCATGTGTTCGAGGGCGCCCCCGTGCGCGAGGACCTGGAAGATGCTCGCGCATCCTGAGGTCGGGGTCGCAGCCGACCGGCCGCTGCTGGTCGCGGACGACATCCATCGTCATTTCGAAGGGCTGCACGCGGTGGACGGCGTGTCGATCGAAGTGCCGCCCGGACAGATCACCGGGCTCATCGGCCCCAACGGGGCCGGCAAGTCGACGTTCCTCGCGGTGGTTGCCGGCACGCTGCCGGTGACGGCGGGCACCATCGTCTTCGACGGTGTCGACATCACACCAGCTCCCGCCTACCGAAGGGCCCGCCGCGGCCTCGTGCGCACGTTCCAACTACCATCCGAGTTCGCGCGGCTCACGGTGCTCGAAAACCTACTTGTGGCCGCGCCCGACAACCGCGGCGACTCGCTGGTCGGGGCGCTCCTCGGAAAGCGTTACTGGATCGAAGACGAACGTAGATACATAAAGGACGCACGCGCGTTGTTGGAGCGGTTCGGCATGAGCGCCAAGGAGTCTGACTACGCAGGCAACATGAGCGGCGGCCAGAAGCGCCTGATCGAGATCATGCGAGCCTTGATGCTCAAGCCTCGGTTGCTGCTTCTGGATGAGCCGATGTCAGGTGTGCACCCGAAGATCGTGCTGGAGATCCAGCGCTACCTCCAGGAACTACGCGCCGAAGGGCTGACGATCCTCATGGTCGAGCACGAGCTCCACATGGTGGAGCGCCTGTGCGATTCCGTGATCGTCATGGCGCAGGGCAAGGTCATCGGCAGCGGGACGATGTCGAGCTTGAGGAAGCAGCGGGAGATTGTTGACGCTTACCTTGTCGGATAGGCTCGCTCACGTGGAGGCGCGGCCGGTACCAAGCCTGCAGGCGCATGGAATCACGTCTGGCTATGGTGGAGTGCCGGTGATTCGCGACGTGTCGATCGCCGTCGGTCCCGGCGAGGTGGTGGCGATCATCGGGCCTAACGGGGCCGGAAAGAGCACCCTCCTCAAGAGCCTCGTCGGAATCCTGAAGCTGGACACGGGCACCATCCTGCTCGGCGACGACGATGTCAGCGGACGCCCGCCCGAAGAGCTGGCGCGGCGAGGCGTCGGATACGTGCCGCAGGTGAACGACATCTTCGAACCCCTGACCGTGCTCGAGAACCTCGAGATGGGGGGCTATCTACTGAGCTCCGCACAGGTCAGGGCCCGCGTGGGCGAGGTTGGCGATGTGTTTCCGCAGCTGCCTCCAATGCTGAGGCGGCGAGCCGACAAGCTCAGCGGAGGCGAGCGGAAGATGCTTGCGATCGCCCGCGTTCTCATGCTCGACCCCAAGGTGCTCATCCTCGACGAGCCCACGGCCAACCTCTCGCCCAAGCTGGCCGACTCACTTCTGCGTGAGCACGTCCGCCGGCTGGCTGGTCTTGGCAAGGCGGTGCTGCTCGTCGAACAGCGAGCCCGCGCCGCGCTGCAGGTGGCGGATTGGACGAGTGTCCTGGTGTCGGGCTCTGTTCGCCTGGAAGGAAAGCCCGCCGAGCTCCTTCAGCGGCAGGACTTCGAGGAGCTCTTTCTGGGGGCGGGCACGGACCTGGCGGCATCGGAAGAAACCAACATGGAGGAAACATGAAGCTGCTGATGTTCCGGCACGATGGCGAGAGCCGCCTGGGCGCGCTGCGGCCCGGCCACGAGCACGAGGTCGTCGACCTCAGCGAGGTCGCGCCAGACCTGCTCGCGGTGATCGACGCGGGGGAGCGCGGACTCGAGCATGCGCGCAAGGTTGCGGCGAATGCGAATCGGGGCCTGCCGCTCAAAGACGTGACACTGCTACCACCGATCGAGTCGCCGCGCGGAAACGTCATCGCCATGGGCCGCAATTACCAGAAGCACGCAGAGGAAACCGCGACCAACGGCGACATCAAGCCGCCGACGATCTTCACCAAGGCGATCACCAGCATCACGGGACCCTACGACGACATCGAGATCGACCCTTCCGTGAGCAACCAGCTCGATTGGGAAGTCGAGCTCGGCGTCGTCATCGGCAAGCGCGGGGCCAACATCGCGCGGCGCGACGCCATGAACCACGTGTTCGGCTACTTCGTGCTCAACGACGTGAGCGCGCGCGACATCCAGAACGGATGGGGCGGCCAGTACTTCAAAGGCAAGAGCCTCGACCGCTCGTGCCCGACCGGGCCGTGGGTGGTGACGAAGGACGAGGCACCCGGCCCTGGAAACCTTGCCCTGCGACTGACCCTCAATGGCGTCATCAAGCAAGAAGGCAACACCGCCGACATGATCCACCCGATCGACGCGATCATCGAGTGGGCGTCGAAGGGGATGACGCTGTTGCCGGGCGCCCTGATCGCCACCGGCACGCCGGATGGCGTCGGCTTCGCGCGCAAGCCGCCTGAATATCTGAAGGTCGGCGATGTGATGGAGACGGAGGTGGAAGGGATCGGCGCCCTGCGCAACCAAATGGTCGCGGCGAAAGTGGGCGCGCGGCTAGCCGACCACTCCCACCGCCGCACCTAGCGAGCGGAGCAGAGGCCGGACGTCGGTCCAGCGTGGGCGCTCTTCCGCCTGGGCCGCGCCGGGCAGCGTCTGCGCGAAGGCGTCCACGACCGCGGGGTCCCACTGCGTGCCACGCCCGCGCAGCAATTCGCCGAGGGCGATATCGGATTCGAGCGCTTTGCGATAGGGGCGGTCGGACGTCATCGCGTCCCACGAGTCGGCGACGGCGATGATTCGCGCGCCCAGGGCGATCGCTGCGCCGGCGAGACCGTTCGGGTAGCCCAGGCCGTCGATTCTTTCATGATGCGCGAGGACCAGCTCGCGCCCGCGCCGGTACTCGGGGAACTTGGCCAGGATCTCCGCACCTGTCGCGGGGTGCTTCTTCATAAGCTCGAACTCGTCGGCGCTCAATCTTCCCTGCTTATGGAGCACCGCGTCTGGGACTGCGATCTTGCCGAGGTCGTGAACGCGCGCGGCAAGCCTGATCAGCTCGACCTCGCGGTCGGGCAGGCGCAGCGTGCGCGCGATACGAACCGAATGATCGGCGACGCTCTGCGAGTGTTGGAAGGTGTAAGGGTCGCGGCGGTCGACGACGTCGGCCATCGCCTCGACCGCGGCGATCGTCTGCTCCATCAGAAGCACTGACCGCGTCAGCGCGACGTGGATGGCCGCCACCGGCACCATCATCACGAGCGCCAGGCCCGGGCGGCCGTTGGAGACGATCGCCAGCAGGTAGCCGGCGACGTAGAGCGCCGCGGTCTGCTTGATGTCTGAACCGGCGGCCTCCGCCCAGATCTCCAGTGGGCTGCGCTGGTTGTGAAGCCCGGCGGCGATGACGACGAGTCCCGTGCTGACCGTGTACATGACGACGGCGGCTATGGCGGCGCCGGGCAAGCTCGCGCCAAAGGCCCTGTAGGCGAGGGCGGAGAGCCCGCCCGCCAGCATCAGCTGGGAAGTGTTGAAGACGAGATCGATCGGCGCCCGGCGCGGAGTGCCCGTCGCGGGGTCACGACGGAGGCAGAGCGCCCCTTCGCCGAGGAGTCCGCTCGCGCCTATCAGTGCCACCGCAATCGCGGGCTGGAAGAGAAGGACCATGGCGATGTGGATGGCGGGGGAGACGTCCGCCTTGTAACGCGGCGAGACCATCACCGGGTAGGTGGTCGCCACTGCGCCGAGTAAAAGCAAAACGACAATGAGGGCCGGGTCGCCAGGCGACCCGGCCGGCAGCCCGAGGAGCGAGCCCGTCAGGGCGACCGCGGGTGCGGACAGGGCCAGCAGGTAGCCCCGTTGCACTGGCGTCATCGACACGTACAGGATCCGCCTAGGGGAGGCCGATCACGCCGCCAAACGTGGTCGAGGTGCTGGTGTTGCTGGCGTACACGTGGGTCGAGGTCCCGAGAAGCGACGTCGACACGTTGATGCTGGTGTTGATCGGCAGCCCGACGCCGAGCGTGGGATCCACCGAGCAGTAACGCGCCGCGCTGGCGTTGGTCACCCCGATCACGAGCATGCCGGCGCAAAGAACCAGGCTCAGAGCTACCCGCTTCATCCCAATCCCACCTTTCCTACAAATTCAGCCTTTGTTCAGGCCGACTGTTCCGAATCTATGTAGTCCCGTGTACAGAAGGGTGAAGGCATTGTTAAGACTTCTTCAGGTCGCTGCTCAGGTTCACGAGGTCCCGTGATGTGGACACGCGCCCGCGCGGGCGGCCAGGTGGTACTGCCCGGGCCGAATCTTTGCAAAAGTGGTATTGACCACCTGCCTAAGTTGTGCTTTACTTCGCCGCGATGCGAAGGCCTAGAGGGCATTACCACTTCGTCAAAGAATCGGTATGACGAAGACAGACGACACGCGAGGCAACGTGCTCGACCTCATGGAGTCGCTCGATGTCGGCGAGGCCATCCCTTCCGAGCGGCAGCTCAGCCAGGACCTGGGGGTATCCCGGCTGACGATCCGCGCGGCCCTCGACGAGCTCGTGCGCGACGGCTACCTCGACCGCCGGCACGGAAGCGGCACCTACGTGACCGAGCCCAAGATCTCGCAGCCGCTGACGCTGACCTCATTCAGCGAGGACATGCGCCGGCGGGGCATGGTTCCGGGCAGCCGCACGCTGGAGCTCGCCACGACATCGGCAGGCGCTCGCCTGGCCCGCCGCCTCCAGGTCTCTCCCGCGGAGCGCCTGGTCCGAGTGAAGCGGCTTCGGCTCGCCGACGCCCAGCCGATGGCGATGGAGGTCCTTCACATCCCCGAGGCCCTGGTTCCCGGGCTGACCAAGGCCGACCTGGAGAACCGCTCCTTCTACGACCTGCTCGACGAGCGGTACGGAATCGTGATTGCCTCTGGCACCCAGAGCATCGAGCCCACTGTCACCAACGAGGAGGAGTCGGAGGTGCTGGGGGTGCCCCTTCACACGCCGGCCTTCCTGTTCGAGCGGACGACACTCGCCGAGTCAGGCCGGATCGTCGAGTTCGTCCGCTCCATCTACCGCGGCGACCGATATCGCCTGGTCGCCGACCTGACACCGCAGCGAAGCCGCAACGGGCGCTCGGCCGGCGCCTCGCGCGGGCCCGACCGCTCCGGCGATGGCGCATCACGGCGACGGCAGGATGGGCGCGCAAGCGCCCCATTCAAACCTTAGGGAGAAGATTGAAGATGAACTCGCGGAAGCTCTTGTTCACGGTCGCGACGGCCTTTGCGCTGCTCGCCGCGGCATGTGGAGGCACCCCCTCCACCAACAACACCGGCAACGAAACCGGGACGCTCACGGTGTGGCTCATGAACGGGAGCGCGCCGCAGAGTGTCATCGACGGCGTCAACGCAGACTTCAAGGCCAAGCATCCGAACGTCACGGTCAACGTCGAGATCCAGCAGTGGTCTGACGTGACCACCAAGCTCGACACCGCGTTTGCGGGCAGCACGCCCCCGGACGTGATGGAGCTTGGCAACACGCTCGTCGCCAAGTACGCGGCGGCCGGCGCTCTCCAGGACATCTCGTCGAAGAAGAGCAGCTTTCAGAACTCCGGGACCTGGCTGCAGTCACTGACCGACTCTTGCACTTACCAGCAGAAGCTCTACTGCGTTCCGTATTACGCCGGCAGCCGCGCGATCATCTACCGCACCGACCTGTTCGCAGGCGCGGGGGTTCAGGTCCCGACGAGCATGGACGACCTGATGACCGTCGGCCAGAAGCTGATGGCCAAGTACGGTTCAGACTCACGTTTCTCGGCGCTGTACTTCCCGGGCAAGTACTGGTACGCCGCAGCTCCGTTCGTGTGGGACTTCGGCGGCGACATCGCCACCCAGTCCGGATCGAAGTGGCAGGGTGCGATCAACAGCGCCCAGTCCCAGCAGGGATTGACCGAAGTCAAGAACCTGGTCTCGGCGCTATCGCGCGCCGACAAGACCGGTGACGAGGCCAAGCAGGACCAGACCTTCGCGCAGGGCCATGTTGCGATGATGATCGCCAACGGCTGGGAGGTCGGCGTCATCACCGACCCCAAGAGCGGCGACCCATCACTGCTGCCGAAGCTCGGGGCGTTCCCGATCCCGAGCCACAACCCCGGTCAGACCGCTCCCGTGTTCCTCGGCGGCTCCGACCTGGGTATTTCAGCCAAGAGCCAGCACCAGGCCCTGGCCCAGGAATGGGTCGGCTTGCTCGGCGGCGACAAGTTCCAAACCCAGATGGTTACGGTCGGTGGGGTCATCCCCAACTCGACCACGCTGACCTCGAAGAGCTCCGGTCTACCGGCCATATTCGCGGCCGCGGCCAAGACGAGCCGCTTCACGCCGAACTCGCCCAACTGGGCAAGCGTCGAGTCGGCTAACGTGCTGCAGGACATGCTCGTGTCGATATTCACCGGGAAGTCCACGATTCCGGCAGCCTCATCGACTGCAGCCGACAAGATCACTCAGATCCTCAACGGCTAGAACGAAAGAAACCAAGGGGGGTCGGCTTCAATGGGAGTGGCCGGGGACGCACGCGGCCGTGCGTCCTCCGGACTTCACCTAGAAGCCGGCCCCTGGCGGCAAGCCCTCGCTCGGCGCGCGCTACCTTACGCGCTCATCGCGCCCGCACTGATCGTCATCGTCGCCGTGTTGGGCTACCCGCTGGTGAACCTGGTCTGGATCTCGACCCAGAAATACGGGTTTCGCGAGCTCATCCAGCACCAGGGTGTCTTCATCGGCCTTCAGAACTTCGCCACCATCCTGACCGACCCTCAGTTCCTCTACGTGATTCGAACCTCGCTCATCTTCACGGCCGTCAACGTCGGGCTGTCGATGTTCCTTGCCACGTTGATCGCCCTCTTGCTCGAGCGGGTGAGCCGGCCGGTGCGGATCCTGCTCAGCGCGGGTCTCGTCTTCGTCTGGGCGACTCCAGTAATTCCCGCGGTGAACCTGTGGCAGTGGATGTTCGATTACGAGTTCGGCGTCGTCAACTGGCTCCTGACGCGCTTCGGAGCCGGAGACTACATCCACCACAACTGGTTCGAAAACCCCGTGCAGGGTTTCGCCGTGATCACGATCATCGTGGTCTGGGGCGCGATCCCGTTTCTCGCGCTGACGCTGTACGCCGGGCTCACGCAGGTGCCGAGAGAGCTGGTCGAGGCGGCTGAGATCGACGGCGCCCGCCCCTGGCAGGTGTTCAGAAACGTGACCTTGCCGATCGTCCGTCCGCTGTTCATCATCCTCTTCAGCCTTTCCACCATCTGGGACTTCGGCGTCTTCAACCAGGTCTGGGTGCTCCTCAACCAGCGCCCTAACAAGGACTATTTCCTCATCGCCGTCTATTCGTTCCAGGAGTCCTTCCGCGTCAGCAAGTACGGCCTGGGCGCCGCATCCGCGGTAGTGATGGTCGCGATCCTCGCGGTGGTGAGCATCTTCTACATCCGCGAGACGATCCGCCTCACCAATGAGGAATTGCGATGAGGCGCACCACCGGTCGCATCGTCCTCGACGGCATCGCCATCCTCATCGTGGTCGTGATGCTATTTCCGATCTACTGGATGGTCTCGACCGCACTCAAACCCGGCAAAGAGATCCTGAGCCTGACGCCGGTGTGGGTGCCGACGCACCTGACGTTTGACAACTTTCAATCGGCGATCCATGTGCCGTTTTTCTGGAACGACGTCGTCAACAGCCTGATCATTGTGACGACGACCGTCATCGTCTCCATCGTCCTGGCATTCCTGGCTGCGGCCGCCGTGGCACGATTTGGTTTCCGAGGACGCGCGGCATTCGTGGTCATGGTCATCGCCGTCCAGATGGTGCCGCTGAACGCCCTGGTGATCCCGATCTACCTACTGCTCGACCGGGTCGGCCAGGTCGACAGCCTGATCGGCGTGATCGCGTACTACATGGCCGTGGTGCTGCCGTTCATGATCTGGACGCTGCGGGGATTCGTGACCAACGTGCCCGTTGATCTAGAGGAGGCGGCGATGATAGACGGCGCCACCCGGATCGGCGCATTCATGCGGATCGTGTTCCCGCTCGTGGCGCCGGGCCTGGTGGCAACCGCGATCTTCGGCTTCATCCAGGCCTGGAACGAGTACATCATCGCGTATGTCCTCCTGAGCACATCGTCCAAGCAGACGCTCACGATCTGGCTCGCGTCGTTCACTACCCAGCACGGCACCGATTGGGGCGGGCTGATGGCCGGCGCGACGCTGACCGCATTGCCCGTGGTCGTCCTGTTCCTCATCGTCCAGCGCTACGTCCAGGGCAGCCTCACCGCAGGTGCGGTCAAGGGATGACGGTGGACTCGATCGAGCGACTCGCGGACCGCTGCCTGCTCCCCGGATTCGTCGGGACGGAGCCGCCGGAGTGGGTCCTGCGACGCGCCGCCGGCGGGCTGGGCGGCGTGTGCCTCTACTCGCGCAACGTTGTCTCCGCGCAGCAGGTCGCGGCGCTTTCCGTAAGGCTGCATGCCGAGAACCCGGGCCTCGTGATCGCCATCGACGAGGAGGGGGGAGACGTAACCCGACTGGAGGCGGCGGCCGGAAGCTCCTACCCGGGCAACCTGGCACTCGGCGCGGTCGACGACGTCGAGCTCACAGGAGCAGTCGCGCGATCGATCGGCGCGGAACTCGCCGGGGCGGGGATCGACCTCGACCTCGCGCCGGTGGCCGACGTGAACAGCAACCCGATCAACCCGGTCATCGGGGTGCGCGCGTTTGGGGCGGAATCCGACCTCGTCGCGCGTCACACGGCTGCATGGGTCCAGGGCCTGCAGTCGGCCGGCGTCGCCGCGTGCGTGAAGCACTTTCCCGGGCATGGCGACACCTCGCTGGACTCGCACCTCGCCCTGCCTGTCGTCGACGAGGATCCCCACACAGGCGCGCTGGAACCGTTCTCCGCCGCGATCGCGGCGGGAGTTCGCGCGGTGATGAGCGCCCACATCGTCGTGCGCTCCAGCGACGAGATGCCGGGCACGATCAGCTCGAATGTCATGACCGAGCTGCTGCGCAACGAGCTTGGTTTCCGTGGGCTCGCCGTGAGCGACGGCCTCGAGATGCGAGCCATCGCGGACGGGGTCGGCATCGTCGAAGGTACCGTGCTGGCGCTCGCGGCCGGCTGCGATCTGCTGTGCATCGGCGGAGGGCTGGCAGGCGAGGACATCGCGATCGAGTTGCGCGACGCGATCGTGGCGGCGGTCAAGGCCGGGCGCCTCAGCGAAGAGCGTCTGGTGGAGGCCGCCGCGCGCGTGGACTCTCTCGCGGAGTGGCGGTCGCAGCAAATGGTCGGCGTGCGGGCGGACCGCGCCATCGGCCTGGCGGCGGCTCGTCGAGCGGTGCGCGCGGAGGGCAAGGTTCGCATCGATGGCAGCCCGGTGGTCGTGCAGCTGCGCTCGACTCCTTCGCAGGCGGCCGGGGTCGTGCCCTGGGGCGTGGCCGAGCCTCTGGCTCAGCTCGGCGCACATGTTGATGCGATCTCGGTCGACGAGACCGCGAGCGTCGACGTCATCTCCGCAGCCGCAGGCCGCAGCCTGGTGCTGGTGGTGAGGAACCTCCACCGCCACCCGTGGATGGCGGCCGCCGTCGAGGCGGCGCTTGCGCAGCGTCCGGATGCGATCCTGATCGAGATGGGGCTGCCCGCCTGCCGGCCGGCGGCCGCGAACTATGTCCGCACGTACGGTGCAGCACGCGTCTGCGGGATCGCGGCAGCCGAAGTGCTGGTTGAACGTTGAGCGAGGCTGCACACCCGCGCGCGGACACGATGGACGGTCTCACCACGCGAGAGCTGCTCGAGCTCATGCACGTCGAGGACAGAAACGGGATCGAATCGGTCCATGCGGCGCTCGAGCAGATTGCCAAAGCCGTCGACCAGGTCGCCGAACGCCTGCGCTCGGGCGGCCGCCTCCATTATTTCGGGGCGGGCACGAGCGGCCGCCTCGCGGTTCTCGATGCAGCCGAGTGTCCGGCGACCTTCGGCGTCGCCGCCGACCTGGTTCAGGCACACGCTGCCGGCGACGGCGAAGCCGAGGACGACTTTGGCCTCGGCGTTCGCGACGCGAAGCATGCGGGGCTCAGCTCGCTCGATGCGGTCATTGGGGTCAGCGCGAGCGGCCGCACGGCATATGTGCTGGCGGCGGTCGGCGAGGCACGCGAGGCGGGAGCGCTCGTGGTCGGGCTGAGTTGCGCACCCGGAACGCCGCTAGGTGCAGCGGCGGCCATCGCCATTGAGGTCGACGTGGGCTCCGAGGTGATCGCAGGGTCGACACGCCTCAAGGCTGGCACGGCGCAGAAAGTGGCGCTGAACATGATCAGCACCGGGGTGTTCATGCGGCTCGGCCATACGTATCGCGGCCGCATGGTCGGCGTTGTCACCTCCAACGACAAGCTGCGCCGCCGCGCGGGGCGAATGGTCCGCGAGCTCACCGGCTGCTCGAGCGAGATGGTGGAGACAGCCCTCCGCGATGCGGGCGGCAGCGCCAAAGTCGCCATCCTCATGCTTCGATTTGGCATCGATGCCGACGACGCCCGCAATCGACTCTCGGGCGCGAGCGGAGATCTCGCGGTGGCGTTGGGCGAGCGCGCGAGGCGGTGACGACACTTTTTCGCGGTCGCGTGCACGGCGTCGCGGGCGCCGACGCGGTCGCCGTCGAGGACGGCGTGATCACGTGGGTCGGTGCCGGGAGGCCGCCGCAACGCCCTGACGAGGAGGTGGTCGCCGAGACGGACGGGTGGATCGCACCGGGCTTCATCGACCTCCAGGCCAACGGCTTCAACGGCCACGATGCCGCCGGCGGGAGCGGCGAGATCGCGTCCATGTCGGAGGGCCTGCCGTCGACCGGCGTCACGTCGTTTCTGCCGACACTGATCTCGGCCCCGGTTCAGGACGGCGCCGGGTTTGCCGCTGCGGCCGTGGCCGCGGCAGCGGACTCAAGAGGCGCGCGCGTTTTGGGTGCGCACATCGAAGGTCCGTTCATAAACCCCGCCTTCCGGGGCGCTCACGAGGTCGAGTTCCTGGTGGAACCATCGGCCGAAGCCGTGGAAGTGATTGCGCGCGCCAGGCCTCGGCTCGTCACGCTTGCGCCCGAGCTGCCCGGTGCGCTGGACGCGATCCGCCGCTTGACGCGGTCGGGCGTGGTCGTCAGCGCCGGTCATACCGGCGCTGATTTCGATCAAGGAGTGCGTGCGATCACAGCGGGGGTCCGGTTCGGTACCCACATCTACAATGCGATGGCCCCCGTACACCACCGGCGGCCGGGGATCGCGCTCGCGCTGCTGCTCGACCGGCGCGTGACGGTGGGATTGATCGCCGATGGGGAGCACCTGCATGCGGCGATCTGTGCGCAGCTGGTTCGCATCGAAGACTTCACTCGCATCGCGCTGACGACCGACCAGACCGCGGCCGCGGGCGCGCCACCGGGCGCATACAACCTCGGCGGGCGGCATGTCGTCAGCGATGGGATGGTCGTGAGGCTGGAAGATGGGACGCTTGCGGGCAGCGCCGCCACCATGGACGGCCTCGTCAGGCGGATGGCAGCTGTTCCCGGCATGAACGCAGCCCGCGCCATCGCAATGGCCTCGACGGTTCCCGCCCGGGTCCTCGGGGAGCGGGGCCTCGGACGGATTCGCGCCGGCGCATGCGCGGACATCGTCGTGCTCGACTCCGCCCTGCGGGTGCGGCTGACGATGGTCGGCGGTACCGTCAGGTTCCGAAATTGAGCCGCTTCCTCGACGAGATCCGCGAGCAGCCCGAGGTTGCCGCACGCCTGCTCGAGGAGAGCCGTCCGGCGGTTGACGCGATTGGCGCGCGCTTCCGCGAAGCCCGGCCGAAGGGCTTTGTCATCGCGGCGAGAGGCAGCTCCGATCACGCCGCTCTATACGCGAAGTATCTCTTCGGGCGCCGCCATCGCGCCCTCGTGGCGCTGGCCGCGCCATCGCTGTTCACCCGGTACTCGAGCCCGCCATCCCTGCTGGGGCAGTGCGTGATCGGCATCTCCCAGTCGGGTGAGGCACCCGATGTCATCGCCGTGGTCGAAGAGGCCGTCAGGCAGGGAGCCATGACGGTGGCGATCACCAACGACGCCGAATCCAGCCTGGCAAAGGTATCGGGGCTGGTGCTGCCTCTTCAAGCGGGCGCCGAGCGCAGCGTGCCGGCCTCGAAGACGTACACAGCCAGTCTTCTCGCCCTCGCTCTGATGTCACAGGCAATCCACCCCGATGACGAGTTCCGCGCTGCCATCAGGCGGGTGCCCGTGAGCATCGCGGGCGTGCTGCAGGCGGAGGATGCGGTCGCGCCCCTCGCCCCCGCGCTGGCCGGTCCGCGCGCCATCGTGCTCGGGCGCGGATTCAACTTCTCCACCGCGGAGGAGGTTGCGCTGAAGCTGACCGAGACGAGCTACGTCCTCGCTCGCGCGTGGTCCATCGCCGACTTCGAGCACGGGCCGATCGCCGTGGTCGAGCCTGGATTCCCGGTCCTGCTCGTGGGAGGTGGCGGCTC
>VBHB01000112.1 GCA_005880315.1 Chloroflexota bacterium
CGGCGGCCACTCGGATCTCGTCGCCGGTGTGGTGGTCGGAAGCGCGAAATTGATGTCGGCCGCCCGTGCGCGGTCGGTGCGCACCGGCAGCACCCTCGGGCCGTTCGACGCGTGGCTGGCGCTACGGGGCCTGAGAACGCTCGACGTACGCATGCGCCGCCACAGCGACAACGCCATCGGCCTGGCGCGTGCGCTGCAGGCGATGCCGGGCGTGGCGCGCGTCCACCACCCGGGGCTGCCAGGCTCGGTGTCGGAACATGTGGCGCGCCGGCTGATGCCGGAAGGGACGGGCGGAATGCTCGCCTTCGACCTCGAGGGCGGCAGAGAGGCCGTCCAACGGATGCTGTCTCGCTTCCAGATGGTCAGGTTTGCGGCCAGCCTTGGGGGCATCGAGACCACCGTGTCGTATCCCGAGATAACTTCGCACCGCGCTTTGAGTCGGGAGGAGAGAGCTGAGCTTGGTGTGGGGCCAGGGACCGTGCGGGTCTCGGTCGGGATCGAAGCCGCCGAGGACATCGTCGCCGACTTCGATCACGCGCTCGCCGATTAGTTGTCGGCATACACGCTCCTGCAGCTGGTCGAGGTGCTTGCCTTCAGCATCGTGCTGTTGTTCGGCGTGCTGGTCCGCTCCCCGTCCATCGCCATCCTCGGCGGGGGCTTTCTGATCGGCAAGGCCGTCCTCAACATCCTGGCGCCGGAGGGCGGGAGCGTGTACCGGCGCTCCGTGATCGGATACGCGCTTGGGGGCGTCTACGTCGTCATCGGCATCCTCGCAGCGCACTTCCTCACCTAGCCGGGAACCGACGGCGGCCAGGTGTTCCTATCCTTGACGCGATGGCAGCACAGCGAACCGTGAGCGCCGGGATCATCGGCCTGATCGGCAACACGCCGTTGCTGCGCGTGAGGCTCTTCGAGCGCGATTTCCCGGGACTCGAGGTCTATGCCAAGGCCGAATGGTTCAACCCGGGCGGCTCGGTCAAGGACCGCGCGGCGCTCTTCATGATCGAAGACGGGGAGAGGAGCGGTGCGTTGACGCGCAAGAAAACCATCATCGACTCGACCTCGGGCAACACCGGGATCGCATATTCGATGGTCGGCGCTGCCAAGGGTTACCGCGTCAAGCTCGTGATGCCGAGCAACGTGAGTGCCGAGCGCAAAGCACTCGTCACCGCCTACGGCGCAGAGATTGTTTACAGCGATGCGCTGGAAGGTTCCGATGGCGCCATCACGCTGGTGAGGGAAATCGTCGCCAAGAATGCAGACCTCTACTTCTACCCTGACCAGTACTCGAATCCGGCGAACGTGCGCGCGCACTACGAGGGCACAGCCGTGGAGATCCTGGCGCAGACATCCGGACACATCACGCATTTCGTCGCCGGACTCGGCACCACCGGCACCTTCGTGGGCACCTCCCGCCGCTTGAAGGAGCACGACGCGTCCATTCGCACCATCGCCGTCCAGCCTGAGGAATCGTTCCACGGCCTCGAGGGCTTGAAGCACCTCCCGACCGCGATCGTCCCGAAGATCTGGGATCCGTCCGTCGCGGATGAAATCTGGGGGAGCCCGACCGAGCCCGCATACGACCTGGCCCGGGCCGTGGCCCGCACCGAGGGGCTCCTGGTCGGCCACTCGAGCGGCGCGGTGCTGTGGGCGGTCCGGCGCCTGGCGGAGAGCGTCCGCGAGGGAGTCGTGGTCACTGTCTTCCCTGACTCCGGCGACCGCTACCTGTCGACCGGCCTTTACGGAAACCGGTGAAGATCCGCCGTCCTGCGTTCGACGCCATCCAGGCGCATGGAGCCGACGGCTATCCCAACGAGATCTGCGGGATCATGCTCGGACCGCAAGGTGAACGCACCGTCACCGACGTGCGTCGCGCCAGGAACATCATCGTCGAGCGATCGCGTGATCGTTATGAGATCGATCCCCTCGACCACATACGTATCCAGCGCGAGGCCGATGAAGCCGGGCTCGACATCATCGGCTACTACCACAGCCACCCCGACCACCCGGCCCGCGCCTCCGTGTTCGACACCGAGCGCGCGTGGGCGGGTTACGTGTACGTCATCGTCTCAGTCGAGAACGGCAAGCCAGTCGACGCAAACGCGTTCGTCGCGGCAAACGATGGCGGTCCATTTCGTGACGAGCCTCTAGAGATCACCTGAGCCAGAACGAGCCATCGCCGAAGGCCGGTCGGGCCACGTGGCTGAATCGCAACATCATCGGCATCGGGGTCGCCGACCTCGCCGCGGACGCCAACTACGAGATGGTGTTCGCGGTCCTGCCGCTCTTCATCACCGTGGGGCTCGGAGCGCCGGCGCTGGCGGTCGGCATCGTCGAGGGTGTGGCCGACGGGTCGTCCGCGGTGGTGAAGCTGTGGAGCGGCTGGTACAGCGACCGTATCGCGTGGCGGAAGCGCCTGGCTGTGGGCGGCTATGGGACGACGGTGGTCGCACTCGGGCTGCTGCTCGCTGTGACGAGCTGGCCGCAGGTCATCATCGCGCGCGCGCTGGCGTGGATGGGCCGCGGGCTCCGGCAGCCGATTCGGTCGGCCATGCTTGCCGGCTCGGTGGACCGGGCGCACCTCGGCAAAGCCTTCGGGTTCCACGAGGCGCTCGACACCGCAGGTGCCCTGCTCGGCCCCGCCATGGCGTTCATTCTCCTGGCGACCGGTCATGGATTCCGTACGGTGTTCGCGATCGCGCTGATCCCCGGAATCCTCGCGGTGACACTCTTCGCCCTTCTCACGCGCGACCCTCGGCACCAAGGCGCCCAGCCCGTATCTCTGCGCGTGCCTCTGCCGGCCGCCTTCTGGCGGTTGATCGCTCCGGTTGCGGTGTTCGGAGTCGGCAACTTCGCCACCGCCTTTTTCACACTGCGCGCGGCCCAGATGTTGCGACCCGAGCTGAGCCAGACCGTGGCCTTGTCGGCCGCAGTCGCGTTCTACCTGGCCCACAACGCAGTCGGTGCGGCGGTGTCTTTCCCCGCGGGCTGGCTCGCAGACCGGGTCGGGAAAGCGCCCGTGCTCGCCGCGGCTTACGTGACATTTGCCGCTGCATGCGTGGTTGGGGTGCTCGGGCACGGATGGGCGGCGGTCGCGCTGCTGGCGCTGCTCGTCGGTGCCCAGAACCCGGTCGTGAGCTCGGTCGAAAGCTCACTTGTGAGCTCGATCGTGGAGGAGCGACGGCTTGGCACTGCGTTCGGGGTGCTCAACTCGGTCAATGGAGTCGGCGACCTGGTTTCGAGCCTAGTTGCGGGGGTCTTGTGGACCTTCGTCAGCCCGGCGGCAGCTTTTGGGTTTGGCGGGGTCCTCTGCGCGATCGCGGCGTCAGCCCTGTCGTTTCGGCCGCCAGCTCCTTCACCAGAGGCGTGCTGAATCGGGGCATCACGCGGCGTGTCTCACCTAGCCACGTACGCAGGCGGTCGGCTTCGCTCTCGATTGCCGAGCGCGCATCCCTGCCAACGTCCTCGAGCAGCCGGATGAGGATCTCGCCGTTACGTCGCTGAGCCCAGCCTCCGACGACGCGGCCGTCCCACCACACGGTGGGCCCGGCGTTGCCGCTGCGGTCGAACAGCGCAGCGCGGTGCTCACCCAGGTACCAATCTCGTCCGGCCCACCCCATCACGGTGGGATCGAGCCCAGGTAGCAGGGAAGCAAAAGGTTCGGGTCGGCGGGTGGGACCGAGATCGTCGGGGAGCACGATGCCGGTGGCGCCCCCAAGGTCGACTTCCGCCGGCTTGATCGTGGCCAGCGCGCGGCGGACCTCACTCAGCGTCCATCCAGTCCACCAGCGCACGTCGCCGACAGTGGCCGGTCCGAACGCTTTGAGCCACGCCCGGACCAGCTCGACCTGCGCATCGTGGATGGTCCAGGCTCGCATCGCCTTGCCCAGCCAGGTTTCGGTCGTGGCCCACGACCACTGGGTGCTGAGCCAGCCGCCGCGCGGGCGTCCGCGTATCAGCCGACCGTCGACCGCCAGGAGTCGGAGGACGAATGGGGCGAGGGTGACGCTCGCCTCGTTGCTGGTTCCGACGGCCAGCTGCAGCCGGCGCTTGAGCAGCGGCACGTCTGAAGACACCTGCGCCGCCGTGGCATGGCCACGCGCGGCGACCGCGTCGAACGTCGACTCCTCCAGCTTTCTCAGCCAGGCCGCCGGGTCTCTCGCGATCCCGGCCTTGTCGATCCACTGCTCGAGCTGCCTGCGCTGAGTCCGCCCGACCGAGCGCGAGCAGGCTGCAAGGGCGACCGCTGCGAGGTCGGGTGGGAGGACGAATGCCGTCCTCCGCATGACAAGAACGCGCAACAGCGATCGCTCGTCGTACAGCTCGACTTCAATGCCGGCGACGTTCGCATTCTTCATCCGCGCCCAGGCGGCCACGAAGACGGTGGCCGGGTCGGTACTGTGCAGGCCGACCATGTCGCGCGCGACCTGGGTAGCTGTGGTGACGCGATTTCCCGGCGCCAGGTGGTGGCGCCGGGCTAGACGCGCTCGGCGTTCGTCGGGAGTGAACTTTCGCATCGTCGCTATTAATGCTCCCGAAAAGGACTGGGAAGAGGGCGGTAGGGTGGGCCTGGAGGCCCGAAATGATTGCCTCGGACTCGCCCCCGGTCTTGCGAGAGGCCGGCCGCGAATGCGGCCGGGTGGGCTCAAGCCTTTTCGTCGCTATCGTGTTAACGGCTTGACACCAAACAGATGGATCGACCGACCTCGACAACCTCGTCCTTCTCTGTTATCGCCATCACTGGATGGTTCACGAGGGTAGATGGCAGCTGGTGCGCAGCGACGACGGACGCATGCTCACGATCCCGCCGGTCACCGAATTCCAGCGGCTCGCCCGTGGGCCGGATTAGGAGTCGACTAAGAGGGCTTCGATTTCGCCCGGAGCTGAGATGGGGAACCCTCGTCGACGCAGCCCGGGCAGCGGCCGTGCATCCGACCGAACGGATCGACGGCCCACCCGACCGAGGCGGATCCCCGCCCGCACAAAGCGCATGGAGGCGCAGCAAACGGTGAGGCTACAAGCCGGCGTACACCCTGGCTGAAACGAGACCGGTAACCGACCAGCATGGTTGACATCAGGGATCTGGATCAACGGTACTCCGATACGCCGCCGAGTGAAAGCTGGCCTAATTGAATGCATGTCCAGGCCGATCGTCGCCATCGTGGGCCGTCCAAACGTGGGCAAGTCCACGCTTTTTAACCGCATCCTCGGTTGGCGCAAGGCCATCGTCGATCCGCAGTCGGGCCTGACGCGCGACCGCCTTTACGGCGTCGCCGACTGGAGCGGACGCGAGTTCACGATCGTCGACACCGCGGGCTTGAACCTGTGGGGGCCCAGCGGCGAGGTCGCCGAGGAGAGCGAGTCGCGCGAGGCGATCGAGGCCCAGACCAAAGTCGCGATCGAAGAGGCGGACGTCATCGTGCTTCTCCTCGATGTCCGCGAAGGATTGACCGCGATTGACCGCGATATCGGGCACCTTCTCCGTCGGTCCGGCCGCAATGTGCTCGTCGCCGCCAACAAGGCCGATTCGCCGGACAATCGCCATTTCGCCCACGAGGTCCTCGAGCTCGGCTTCGATGAGCCCAGCCTGGTCTCCGCCCAGCACGGGCTGGGCGTGGGCGATTTTCTCGATCGTGTCGTCGCGCAATTCCCGGAAGCCGGCGAACCCGAAGCCGACTCCAAGGCCGACCGCCTCGCGATCATGGGCCGCCCCAACGTCGGTAAGTCATCGCTCCTGAACGCGCTCCTGGGTGACGAGCGGGCGCTGGTCAGCCCGGTGCCCGGGACCACGCGCGATCCTGTCGACACCGAGGTCGTCTTCGATGGAGTACCGGTCGTTCTCATCGACACAGCCGGCATTCGCCGCAAGTCGACCGCACGCGATCGTCTCGAGCAGTACAGCCTTCTACGCGGAATCCACGCGATGGAGCGGGCTGACGCCGTGCTGTTGGTGATTGACGCTTCCGCCGGCGCGCTCGCCCAGGACCAGCACGTCGCCGGCTACGCCCTCGAAGCGGGCAAAGGCCTCATCATCGTGGTCAACAAGATCGACCTTGTCGAGCCGGCCAAACGCAAAGCCGCGCATTGGCGAACCGAGCTCGCGCGCAGCTTCAAGTTCGCGCCGTTTGCGCCGATCGTGACGGTTTCGGCCAAGACCAAGGAAGGCATCCTCGCTGTGATCCCCGCGGCCCTCGAGGTCGTCGGCCAACGGCGCATCAAGATGCCGCCCAACGAGCTGAACAAGGTCCTGCGGCAAGCCTTCACCGACCATCCCCCACCAAGCTTCAAGGGCCGCCGCCTCAAGCTCGGCTACGCAACCCAGGCGGCTGCGGAAGCACCCACCGTGGTCATGTTCGTCAACGACGTCGGATTGCTCCATTTCTCATACCGGCGCTACCTGGAGAAGGCGATCCGGGAACGGTTCAGCCTCCAGGGCAACCCGTTGAAGCTCGTTCTGCGGGCGGGTACCGACCGGCGGGCCGCTCCCAAGGGGTCACCACAGGGCGGTTCGGCCGCTCCTGCGCACAAGGCGCCGGGGTCCAGGCGGAAGGTGGGGAGATGAGGGGCTAGCTCGTTTACATTTCGCTCACGTCGACCGGACATCCGGATGACGGGATGGTGATGTATTGATGGTATGGCCGGTTTGAGCTTCAAAGTCCTGGTCGTCGATGACGAGGCCCACATCCTGGAGCTCGCGCGCCTGTACCTCTCTCGTGAGGGCTACGACGTGGAGGGAATAGAAGACGGGACGCAGGCCCTTGCGCGCTTCGGCCAGGTCAAGCCAGACCTCGTGGTGCTGGACATCATGCTCCCAGGCACCGACGGCCTCACCCTTTGCAAGGAGATCCGCAAGCAGAGCCAGGTGCCGATCATCATGCTCACGGCCCGCGACGAGGTCACGGACAAGGTCGTCGGCCTCGAGGTCGGCGCCGACGACTACCTGACCAAGCCCTTTCATCCGCAGGAGCTGGTGGCGCGCGCCAAGGCGCTCCTGCGCAGGGCCCGACTGGAGCCGGATCAGCCCAAGCTCATCAGGGCGGGCAAGCTGGAGGTCGACCTCGAGCGCCATGAGGTGCGCCAGGGCGTGGCGCGCGTCCAGCTCCGGCCCAAGGAGTTCGACCTCCTGGCCCTGCTCGCCCGGCATCCTGGCCGCGTCTTCCAGCGCAGCGAGCTGCTCGACCTCGTTTGGGGATACGACTTCCCCGGCTACACCCGCACGGTCGACGTGCATGTGCAGCAGGTCCGCGAGAAGCTTGCCGCGGCCAAGATCTCCGATCCGAGCATCCAGACGGTGTGGGGGGTCGGTTACCGGCTGGAGCTGGCGGCGAGCTGAGCCTGCGACTCCGGCTACTGGCGGCGGCCGCCGGCATCGTCGCCGTGAGCTTGCTCCTGAGCGGTGCTTTGACATGGGTCCTGGTGCGCGATCTCGAGCTCCAGAGCGCCCAGGAGCAGCTGGACAGGTCGATCCTCACCACTCGTCCGCTTGTCCTCCATCAGCAATGCCAGATCCGCGCGGGAGCCGCGACCAACGCCGGGATTTGCACAGCGGCTCGCGGGATGGACGATCCCATCGAATACCAGGAGCGCCTCAACGTGCTCGCTACCCAGCTCGGGACAAATCGCCTCCTGCTTCTCAACAGGCAGCGGCGCGTCGTATTCGACAGCGCGGGCCAGGGCACGTCCGGACTGGTCATCTCTGTGACGCCATCCAAGCGCGTTACGGGGGTGGCCGAGGCGCGGACCATGCTCGAGGGTCAGGTCTATCTCGCGGCAGCGACCACGATCACCCCGGCCCGCGATCCGCTGGGGGCGGCCTATGTGGTGCTCGCCTTGCCCCAGGGTGCTTTCGCCGCCGCAGCGGCCGGCGACCTCGTGCCCCGCCTCCTGCTGGCGGGTGGCGCCGCGCTGTTGCTGGCGATGCTCCTCGTACTTCTGGTCAGCATGTCGCTGACTCGGCCTCTGGCCAAGCTCGCGTCAGCCGCCGAGGACATCGCCGCCGGCCACTACTCGCGACGTGTCGGCATCCGCGGCACCGATGAAATTGGAACGCTGGGTGCTGCGTTCGATCGAATGGCGGAGGCGGTGGAACGCGCGCGGCGGGTGCAGCGCGAATTTCTCGCCAACGTATCCCACGAGCTGAAGACTCCGTTGACCAGCCTCATCGGGTTCAGCCAGGCGCTGGTGGACGGCAGCATCGCGACCGACCTCGAGCGCACGCGCGCGGCCACGATCGTCCACGAGGAGTCCGAGCGCGTACTGAGAATGGCACAGGAGCTGCTCGACCTCGCGCGCGTTGAGACTGGATCCATCTCGCTGCACATCACCGCGGTCGACCTCGCCGGTCACCTCCAACAGGAGCTGGCAATGGTCCGACCCCGAGCCGAAGGTCGCAACCTGGTTCTCGAGATTGACGTGCCGTCAGACATCCCACCTGTGGCGGCCGATCCCGAGCGCCTCCACCAGATCCTCGACAACCTCATGGACAACGCCGTCAAGTACG
>VBHB01000224.1 GCA_005880315.1 Chloroflexota bacterium
AACGCGCCGCCGAGGACGAGGGCCTCGACGCCGTGTTTAAGGCCGCAGGTTTCGAATGGCGCAACGCCGGGTGCTCGATGTGCCTGGGCATGAACCCGGACATCCTGGCCCCGGGTGAGCGCTGCGCCTCGACGAGCAACCGCAACTTCGAGGGCCGGCAAGGCGCGGGCGGCCGCACACACCTGATGAGCCCGCCCATGGCCGCCGCCGCCGCCGTCACCGGACATCTAGTCGACGTGCGGGAGCTGCTGTAACAGTGGAAGCAGTCAAGCAAGTCAAAGGACGCATGGCGCCGCTGGATCGCGCCGACGTGGACACCGACCAGATCATCCCCAAGCAATTCCTGAAGAGAATCGAGCGCACGGGCTACGGCCCCTTTCTCTTCTATGACTGGAGGCAAGCGGACGACTTCGTCCTGAACCGCCCGGAGCACCAGGGCGCCTCGGTGCTGGTCACCGGCGCGAACTTCGGCTGCGGCTCCTCGCGCGAGCACGCGCCATGGGCGCTCCGCGACGCCGGCTACCGCGCCATCGTGTCTCCGAGCTTCGCCGACATCTTCCGCGCCAACTGCTACAAGACCGGCCTGCTCGCGGTGCCCCTGCCCGAAAGCCAGGTCCGTCATCTGATCGACCTCGCCTCCGAAGACCCGACCACAATGGTGACCATCGACCTGGAAAAGCAAGAGGTACGCGGCGATGGATTCACCTATCGATTCGAGATCGACCCCTTCTATCGGGATTGCCTGATCAACGGCCTCGACGAAATCAGCCTGATCGAGCGCCACGACAAATCCATAGCCGCATACGAGACGCGCCGCGCCGCCTGGATGCCCGCCGTCAAGTAGCGACCAGCTCGCCGTCGGCGCCCCATTCGAGCCTGATACCCCCTTCGTGGGTGAGGTGGTGATGTCTCGCGCAAAGAAGCGCCAGGTTGAAAGGCAATGTCGGCCCGCCATCGGCCCAATGCTTGAGATGGTGACCTTGCGTCCAGGCCACCGGCCGATCGCAGCCCGGGAATCGACAGTGCTTGTCGCGCGCGATCAAGGCTCGCATCATCGAAGGCGGTATCGAGCGGCTGGTGCGGCCGGCGTCCACCTGGTGTGACTCCGCGCCCATGAGGATGGGTGTGATCGTGCAGTCGCAGGCGATGCGCCGCGCGGTCTCGGCCGGAATCGGCTGCGCCCACTCCAGCTCCGCCGCCGGCGAACCCGCCGCCTTCGTCAGCGTCGCCACGTCGACGGTGACCATCAGGTGCGGCTTCTGCCCACCGACCTGCGGCAGCCGACCACAATCCAGCTGACGGCGCGCGATGTCGACCCACGCATCCGCCCGCCGCTGGGCGGGAGTGCGATTGTCGTCGGC
>VBHB01000113.1 GCA_005880315.1 Chloroflexota bacterium
ATCTCTCCGAACCTGCCGACGTTCGCGTCGTCGAGTGCGGCGTCCACCTCGTCGAGGATCGTGAACGGACTGGGGTTGACTTCGTCGAGGGCCAGCACGAGCGCCAGCGCCGCGAGTGACCTTTCGCCCGATGACAGGAGCGTCACGTTCTGAAGCCGCTTGCGCGCAGGCTGCACCAGGATCTCGACGCCTGTGCGCGGGCCCTCCTCGCCATCCGCGTGACGAAGGGTCGCGCGCCCACCGGGGGCCAGCTGCGAGAAGTACTCGTGGAAGTTGGCGGCCACCGCGCCGAACACGGCCTCGTAGCGCGATTCCTCCTCGTCGCGGAGCTTGGTGATGAGCTGCTCCAGGTCGCCTCTCGCCGCGGCGATGTCGTCGAGCTGCGTGTGCAGCGTCTCGAAGCGCTCCTCGAGCTCCCTGCACTCGGCATCGGCCAGGGCATTGGTAGGGCCTATCTCATCCACCCTCTTCTCGAGCGCGCGCATTTCCTTTTCACGCGCCTTGCCGCCGGGTATTTCCTCCGGCGCCACCCCATCCGGCATCCGCGCCCGGATCTCCTCCATCCGAGCGGAGAGCAGCTCGGCCTCGCGCGCAATGAGCTCCAGGTTGCCCTCGAGCGTGCCCGCCTTGAGCCGAGCGTCGATTCGCGCCTCCTCGAGCGTCACGAGGCGCCGCGCACCCTCCGCCATCTCCTCGTCCGCTGCGGGTGACTCGCGCTCGGCGTCGACGAGCCGAGCCCTGGCGGCCTCAGCCTCATTCCTCAGGCGCGGCAGCACCTCCGCGGCGAGAGCAGCACTTTCATCGGCAGCTGCGACCCGCCGTGTCCGCTCTTCCGCCGCCTGACGATGACGGGCCAGGTCTTCTTCGACAGCGGCGATCTGCCGCTGCAGGTCCTGGTGCCGATCATGCCACCTCGCTCGCTCCAGCAAGGCCTGCTGCGCCGCGGCTCGACGGGATGCCTGTGCGTCCAGCTCACGAGCTTGAGCCGCGGCCTCGGCATCCGCGTCGCCGGCCACCCGCTCCAGCTCCGGCACGCGCTCCGCCTCGACGCGCTCGGCCTCCCGGGCGGCTTCGAGAAGCCGCTTGGACTCGTCGAGGCCGGCGGCTCCAGCCGCGCGGGTGCGCACCTCATCCAGCGCCGTTTCAGCGTCCTTGAGGCGAATCGCCGCCGCAGCGGCGCCTGACGCAGCCGGCGCCAGCCCTTCGATCTCATCGTGCAGCCGGGCCCGGCGCGCATCGATCTCGACCCTCGGGTCGGCGCCGGCGCGGACGAGGCCGGCCTCCCGATAGACGCCGGCGATGGTGACATCGACGCCGACGACCACATGGCCGAGCAATCTGCGAGCAACCACCTCAAAACCCTGCTTCACCCGGACGTGTTGGAACATCGAACCCGGCTTCGGGGTGACCCCAGGATCGTGCGGATAGAGGATCGTTCGCTGCTCGCTTTCGGAGTCGCCCGCGCGTGAGGCCGATTCCTCGTCAGGGGCGACGTGCGCATCAACCAGTGGGCCCAACGTGGCCGACAGCGCTCGTTCGTATCCGGACTCGGCGGTGACCACGTCGCCGAGGCGAAGCAGGCCTGGGACCGCCTTCCCTCGAAGCGATTCCAGGCCCTCGAGCTCGGAACGGAGCCTCGTGATGGATGCCGCCGCGGCCTCAGCATTTCTCGCAGCGTCCCTGGCGGCAGCCAGCGCAGCCTCCGCCACCGGTATCCGCTGCGCCGCCTCCGCACCCGCCTGCAAGCGCCCGACCTGCTGCTCGAGAAACTCACGCCTTGTGCGCACCGCCGCCAGGGCCGAGGCCGCAGTGGCCACCGCGCGGCGCGCTTGGTCGGCGGCGCGCTGGGCCTGTTGCGCGAGGCGCGGGTCGGCGTCCACTGCCGGCGAGGCCGGCTCGGGCACGGCCTCGAGGGCAGCCTGAGCCACCCCCATCTCGTTCTCGAGCTGCTCGCCAAGCGCCGCAGCCGCCGCCGCCTGGGTCCGGTTCTCCATCTCTTCCCGGCGCAGTGCTTCGGCCATCGCCTGATGGCTCTCGGCGCGCTCTTCCGCCAGCTCGAGCGAGTGACCGGCCGCCGCCACGTCGAGGCGTAGCCGGCCGAGAGTGCTCTGCCGCGCGAGGCGGCGGTCTTGCGCTGCCTGCATCTCCGTCCGCCAGGCGGCGAACTCGGTCTCAGCCGACTGTGCGAGCTCGCGGGCTTCGAGCAAACGGCGCTCGAGCTGCTGCGACTGGGAAGACGCCTTCCGGTGGGCATCGCGCGCCTCGCGCCACTCCTCCCAGACGATGCTTCCGCGCAGCACCTCCAGCCGCGCCAACGCCTCGGCAGCCTCCCTGGCGGAGGCCGCCTGTGCGCGGACCACCTCGAGTCGGGGCTCGATCTCGGAGCGCAGGTCTTCGAGCCGGAGCAGGTTCTGGGCCAGCTCCGCAAGCCGCTGGGCGGCTTCCTGGCGGCGTTGCTTGACGCCTCGCACCTGGGCCGCCTCTTCGAGAAGGGCCCGCCGCTCCGCAGGCGAGCACACGACGATCGTCTCGATGTCGTGCTGGTCGATGATCGCGTACGAGTCCACTGTGAGGCCGGTCGAGGAGAGCATGTGGATGATGTCGCGCCTGCGGACCCGCGCGCCGTTCAGGAAGTAATCGCTCTCGCCGTCGCGCTCCACCCGGCGCTTGATGGCAACCTCGTGGTAGTCGACCGGAAGCCGGCCGGCGGTGTTGTCGAAGACCATCGTGACCTCGGCGTACGAGGCACGCGAGCGGCGCTCGCCACCGGCGTAGATGACCTCCTCCATCTTCTTGCCGCGGATGTCGCGCGCCTGGCCTGAGCCCAGGACCCACTTGATGGAGTCGACGATGTTGGTCTTGCCGGAGCCGTTGGGCCCGACGATTGCCGTGACGCCGCCTTCGAATCGAATCTCGGTCGGCCGGGCGAAGGTCTTGAAGCCCAGCAGGCTCAGCGAACGTAGGAACAAGTTCCCGCCAAAGTAGCAGATGTGGGGCTCATATGAGCCCATGGGCACAACATGTGGCCTTGCCTTAGTCGATTTCTCCGAACTGGCGGCTACGCGGAGGCTCGTCCAGCGCAGGTTCTGGCTCCGCGACCGTCACGGCGTCGGCGGCGGGCATGATGGTCACGATTTCGGCGGTCGCTCCGGCCCCATCGCCTGCCGGCGCGGCGGCTTTGCCGCGCGGAGATGGAGCCCGCCGCTTGCGCGGCCGCGCGGTCCGTCCCGACTTGGGCGTCACTGCTATTACGCCCGTGCCTTCGCCAAGGCTCTGCAACGCGGCATGCGCGGCCTCCTGCTCGGCCTCTTGCTTGGTCGTCCCATGCCCCGTGCCCAATGGGTCGGCGCCCGCAAAGACGACCGACGTGTACTCACGCTGATTGCCGACCCGCGCGCCCTCGCTGTCGTAGAACGGGGTCAGGCCGAACCGCTCCTGCGCCAGCTGCTGGAGGCGGCCTTTGAAGTTCTCATCTTGCGCCGGGGCCGGCAACGACCGGTACCGGTTGAGGTAGTAGTGATATGCGGCGTCGTAGCCCGCGTCTAGAAACACCGCGCCGAGCACCGCCTCGAACCCATTGGCAAGCAACGATTTCAGGTTTCGCCCGCCACCTTTGGCGATCCCTCTGCCCAGATAAAGATAGCTGCCAAGGTCGAGCTGTTCCGCCATCTGCGCGAGGGTGTTGGTGTTGACCATCGCCGATCGCGTCTGTGTGAGCTCGCCCTCGGTCGCGCCGGGATGATGCTTGTACAGGTACTCGGCGGTGATCAGCTGCAACACAGCGTCGCCGAGATATTCGAGTCGCTCGTTGTCGCGTGGCGACTGGTGGGGATTCTCGTTCGCGAACGAGCTGTGCGTGACCGCCTCGAGTAAAAGGCCTGGATCGCGAAAATGAATCCCGATCTTCTGCTGGAGCAGTTGTAACGATTGCGCGAGAGGCGCTGCGCCTTGTGCTATGAGCCGGCCTTCTCCTGTATGTATTCCCAGGCTTGGCCGACCGTCGTGATTTTCTCGGCGTCTTCGTCGGGAATCTCCAGACCGGTGTTCTCTTCGAATGCGTAAATCAGCTCAACGAGGTCGAGCGAGTCGGCGTTCAGGTCCTCCTGGAAGGAGGCATCCATCGTCACCTGCTCAGGCTCGCAGCCAAGCCGCTCCACCACGATGTTCTTGAAGTCTTCGAAGCTCAGTTTCTGGGTTTCCAATCTCGCCTCCAGTGCGATCGCACATAGGGGTGTTTCGACGAACTACTGTACCAGCACTCAACACGTGCCCTCGGCGGGGGCCCGGGCGCCACCGGCCCAGGCCCCTTCCTCTCGATTTGCTATGCGGTCGACTTGGCTCCGGCCGGCGCCATGCCCAGCTGGGTCATGACATCGACCTGGTCATACATCAGGTAGTTCCTCTTCACGAGGCCACGGTCGATCTCGAAGACCTGGATGAAGTCGCCCTTGAGCTTGCGCCCGGTCGGCGGGACCTCACCCATCGGGGTCTTCAGCGGACCGGTGTGCGTGCCGCTGAACGTGCCCTCGACGACGACTGTGTTGCCCTGGGCGATGAGCTTCTTGTTCTCGATCCGCGCGTCCGGGAAAGCCTTGATCCAGCTCTGGTTGTATTCCTTGACTCCCTGTACGCCCTTCACCTTGACGCCGCCAGGCGCGGTGAGCTCGATGTCCGGCGCGGAGTCACGCGCCACCGCTTCGAGGTCGTGGGCATTGAAGGCCTTGAGGCCGCGCTCGACGACCGCTTTGGTCTCCTGCTGCGTCGAGGTCGCTATCTCGAACAGCTCGCGCTTGGGTTCGCTCGTGCTGCTGCGGTACTTCTTGAACGACTCGAGCAGCTTCACGGCTTTCGGGGCAAACGCCTTCGCCGACGCCTCGTCCTCGTAAATGGCGATGGAGATCGCCTCGCCACTGTCGTGATCGACCAGGAGCATGCCGGACCGGCTGCCTTGATGAGAGGCCAGCGCCGGAAGGGCGGACTCCTTGTACTCCTTGACGACCTGGTTCAAGTCGCCTTTCTTGTACGTGCTTCGAATTACGCCTGCGTGCATGTCTCACCTCCATGAGAAATGGTTTTGGAATGGTTGGTCTCAGAAGGAGGTCCCCGTTGGGGACCAGGTTCTAGCGGCATCTCCACTCCTAGACACGAGAGGCCGGCTACCGGGCCAGTGTGCGCCTTCCCAAGGGACATGAGTCAACGCACTATGAATCGGTAGGCGACATATGGTCGCCTCGCTGCGCGGGGCCTAGGCGGGGATCTCCTGAACGGCCGCCGGAGTTCCTACCGCGAGCGCGGTTTTGCCCGGTGCGAGCTCGCGCATCATCCCGGTCAGCGCTCGCTTCGGACCGACCTCTATGAACGTGTCACAGCCAACCTCGACGAGCGCGGCCACGCAGGCGGCCCACCGCACCGGGGATCGAAGTTGCATCTCCAGCACATGTGGGATGCGATCACCGCCCTGGTGCTGACGCCCCGTGAGGTTGGCCATCACCGGCACGCGCGGCGACCGCCATTCGATGCGGTCGAGCGCCAGGCGAAGGCGCTCCGCCGCAGGCGCCATCAGCGACGTGTGGAAGGCCGCGCTCACGTTGAGGGGGATGACCCTTTTGGCGCCCGCCTCCTGCAACCGCCTGGTGGCGACCTCGAGGCCCGCGGTCGTGCCCGCGATGACGGTCTGCGTGGGGGTGTTGTAGTTCGCGGGCCAGGCGTCGTTCATGCCCGCGAGCGCGACCTCAACCGCCTGAGGGTCGAGGCCGAGCACCGCCGCCATCGAGCTCGTGCCCGCGGGAATCGCTTCCGCCATCGCCCGGCCGCGCTCGACAACTGCCTTGATCACCTGCGGCGCACCCACCGCACCGCCGGCCGCGAGCGCCGCGTACTCGCCTACGGAGTGACCCGCGGCGCCCACCGGCTCGATGCCGTGCTTTTCGAGCAGCATGGTTAGCGCAATGCCCGTGAAACACAGGGCTGGCTGCGCATTCTGAGTCAGCCGCAGCTCGTCGTCGTCCGCGGCGATCAGAAGGTGGCGGAGGTCGACATCGGCGGCGCTGGAGCAGCGATCACAGAGGTCCGAGACTTGGGGATCAACCAGCAGCTCGGCGCCCATGCCCGCGTGCTGCGAGCCCTGGCCGGGAAAGAGAAAAGCGACTCTTTCCAACTACTCTTTGGCTTTGATCACCTCGCGGCCGGCGTAGTGGCCGCAGTTGCGGCAGATCGTGTGCGGCCGCGTGAGCTTCTTGCAGTTCGGGCATGCCTGCAGCTGCACATGAACCAGCGCCAGGTGCGAACGGCGGCGACCTTTCTTCGACTTGGAGAGCTTTACCTTCGGCAGAGCCACGGCTGACGAATTCTACCGAAAGCTACTTGGACGCCGCTTCGCCGCCCTCGTCCGATTCGGGCTGGCTCGACTGCAGGGCCTCCACTCCTCTGCGAACCGTGGCCAGGGTGCGCCCCAGGTGAGCCTCCAGCTGCTTGAGCTGCTCGAGGGCGTAAGCCTCGGCCTGGCGGATGATCTCGTCCGACTTCGCTTGTGCGTCCTTGACCACCTGCGTCCCATGGCGCTCGGCCCGTCTCAGGATCTCGTGCTCGGAGGACGTCTCCTCGGCCCGTTCGTTGGCCCGCGACATGATGCGTGCCGCCTCGGCGTGGGCCTCGCTGATGATGCGCTGCTGCTCCGACACGGTCCAGTTCGCTTGCTTGATCTCGTCAGGCAGGTTGAAACGGAGCTGGTCGATCAGTTCCATGATCTCGTCCTCGTTGACCATCACCTGGGTCGAGAGTGGAACGTGACGAGCGTTCTGAACCAGGTACTCGAAGCGGTCAAGCAGCTCGTCGACCTTTATGTGAACTTCTCCTTCAACGCCTTGGCGACACCTGCAGGCACCAGGTCGGACACATTGCCGCCATAGCTCGCGATGTCCTTCAAGATACTTGACGACACGTAGATGTGGGCGAAGCTCGACATCAGGAACACGGTGTGGATGTCGGGTGCGAGCTTCCGGTTCATGAGGGCCTGCTGCAGCTCGGCATCGAAATCGGAATAGGCGCGCAGCCCCTTCACCAGCGTCGACGCGCCTTTCGACCTCGCATATTCGACCGTCAGGCCGGTGTAGCTCGCAACCTCGACGCGGTCGTGACGCTTCAGGGCGTCCTTGATGAGACGAACACGTTCGTCGACGCTGAACAGGGGCTGGCGCTTGTCGGGGTTCGCCGCCACCGCGACGATCAAGTGGTCGAAGATTCCCAGCGCCCGCTCGACCACGTCGAGATGGCCGTTGGTGAATGGATCGAAGCTGCCCGGATAGACCGCGGTCTTGTTGGTCATACGCGAAGAAGGGTGAGCATGGTGTCGCCGTAGCGGCGCTCGCGATCCACGCGAAGACGGTTTAGGTCAGGCAAGGTCTGGCGGCGCGAATGCTCCGCCACCACTAGGGCATCGGCCAGCGTGCGGTCGAGCACTCGCAGCGCGCAGTCGAGGACGACGTCGTCGTAGGGAGGATCGAGAAAGACGAGGCCTGCCTGCCCGACGTCGGCGGGGGAGCTTTCGAGCCAGCGGACGACGTCACCACGCACGACGTGGGCCCGCTCCTTCAACTCGAGGGCGTCCAAGTTCTGGCGCAGGATAGCAAGACCGCGCGGCTCCCGGTCGACGAACGTGACCTGGGCGGCGCCGCGCGAAAGAGCCTCGATGCCGATCGCTCCCGAACCCGCGAAAAGGTCGAGGACATGGGCGCCTTCGATGCCCGGGCCGACGAGGTTGAAGATCGCGGCCTTGACGATGCCCTGCGTCGGCCGGATCCCCTTCGGCGCTTTCAGGCGACGACCGCGAGCCTCCCCGCCGCCGACGCGAAGCTTGCCCATCTCAGCGTTAGTTGAGCTTGGGGCGGCGGCCGACCCATGGCCTCGCCTGCTCGAGCTGCGCGGCCAGGCCGAGGATGAGGGCCTCGCCGCGCGGCGGGCCCACGAGCTGAACGCCGATCGGCAGCCCTCGAGAATCGGCGCCGAGCGGCAGCGAGACCGCGGGCTGGCCCGTGCAGTTGTAGGGATACGTGAAACCGACGAAATCCATGTACTCATCGCCGGCGGCGGAGAGATCCGCGCCCAACGTGCCGAGAGGCGGGGCCGTGCGAGGCAGGGTCGGCGTGACGAGCACGTCGTGCGAATTCCAGAACGCGACCACGACCCGGCTGTGCATCCGAATCGCATCGACGGAGCGAACATAGTCGATCGCCGAGACCTGTTTGGCCAGCGCGAGCCCGAGCGCGTTGAACGGATCGAGCTTGCTTTCATCCGAGATCGGCAGCGAGCCCAGACCCGCCACCACGATGACCTGCATCGGAGTGCGGAATGGCTCAGTGTCAGGGCCGCCCTCGGTGACGCGATGGCCGAGACCCTCGAGCAGGCGCGCGGTCTCGCGCACGCACCTCGCCACCTCTTCGTCGACCTTGGTGCTCGACCGCACAGTGAATCCGATGCGCAACTTGC
>VBHB01000114.1 GCA_005880315.1 Chloroflexota bacterium
TGGTCGACGACTGCAGCCCCGACAGGACGTCAGAGGTGACCCAGCACTGGGCCCGCAAACAGGCCCATCGGGTGGTGCTGATCCGCCATGAGGTCAACGGCGGCGTCGGCAAGGCGATCACCACCGGTTACAAGGCGGCGCTCGACGACGGCATGGAAGTGATCGCGGTCATGGCGGGCGACGGCCAGATGGACCCCAAGGAGCTGCCCCTGATTCTCGAGCCGGTCGCCGATGGCAAGGCCGACTACAGCAAGGGCAACCGCCTGACGAGCGGCGTCGCCTGGGAGAAGACGCCGCGCGTCCGCTACCTGGGTAACGC
>VBHB01000115.1 GCA_005880315.1 Chloroflexota bacterium
TGGCGAACGCTCGTCGATGAAAGTGTGGAAGGTGATACCAACCGTCTCCTTCCTGCTGTTGCGCGGCTTCTTCTATCGCATGTTCGAGAAATACGTCATCCGCGACTTCCATCCCCTCGTCTTCTTCTATGCGTTGGGATTTCTCCTCACCCTGATCGGATTCATCCTCGGAGCGGTGGAGACGGTCGCCAAGATCACGCACGGCGACATCGCCATCGCCACCGTCGTCCTCGTTGCGCTGCTCACGATCTCGGGCCTGCAGCTTCTGCTCTTCGCCATGTGGTTCGACATGGAATACAACAAGGAGCTCCGATAGCCGGCCCCCGGCGGATTGCGATCGTCACGAGCTCCTATCCCGCCACCGGCTCCGACTACGCAGGCGCATTCGTGCCCGGCTTTGCCTCCGCGCTGAGCCGGCGCGGGTGTCACGTGACGGTTCTCACTCCCGACAAGGCAGGCCCGAAAGACAATTGCGACGACTACCAGGTGCGCTGGTTCCGATGGGCAGGCGGCTCCAAGCCGCTGGTCGATTTCAGCCTGCGCTCACCCAACGACCTGCGGCTGATAGCCTCACTCCTCCGCTCCGGCGAGCGCGCGCTGCGGGCGCTCATTAAGGAGGAACGAATCGAGGCGATACTCGCGTTGTGGGCGTTGCCCGCCGGTTACCTCGCCTGGCGCGCATGCCCGCCACGCAGCTATTCGGTCTGGGCGCTGGGATCCGACATCCACACGTGGGCCCGCCGCCCTATCGTCGGCAGCCTGGTGCGCCGCGTGCTGCGAGACGCACACCACCGCTTCGCGGACGGCATCGAGCTGGGCAAGGAGGTCGAGAGTATCAGCGGCCGCGACTGCGCCTTCATGCCCACCACACGAAAGCTCCCAACGGCGGCTCCCCTGCCGCACCCGCTCAAGAAAGGCATCAACTTCCTCTTCGTCGGTCGCCTCGAGGCAGTGAAGGGCGCTGACGTAATCGTGGACGCGATGCTCGAGGTGCTCGAGTCGGGAGCTGACGCGAGCCTCGTCATGTGCGGCGCCGGGAGCATGCAGGCCGCGCTCGAGGCACGCGTAAACGCGGCCGGCAAAGGAGACCGCATCGCGCTTCTCTCCAGCCAGCCAGCCGCCGTCATCGCGGCGTACATGGCGAGGTGCGACTGCCTGGTCGTCCCCTCGAGAAACGAGAGCATCCCGATCGTCTTTTCCGAAGCCCTCCAGGCAGCGCTGCCCATGCTGGTCACCGACGTCGGCGACATGGGCGAGCTCGCCCGCCGCCACGGCCTGGCCGCGCCGATCCCGCCCGCCGACGCAGGCGCGCTGGCGGCGGCGATGCAGCGATTCATCGCGGACCGCGACGCCCAGGTGTCCGCGTACAGGAAAGCTCGCACCGAGCTGCTGCAGATCTTCGACGTAGACGCCACCGCGGATCTCTATCTGGCCGCCATCGAGTCAAAGTGACGCCGCCCACCGCCGACCGCGACTACTGGGAGGACCGCGCGCGCCGCCAAGGCCCACGGGCCGCTGGATACAGCGATGCTGCGATGGACGCCTACGAGGATCGGCTGCGGCAATCGGCGATCGAAAGGCTGCTGGGCCCGGGCCGGGGTCGCCATCTCCTCGATGCCGGCAGCGGCAGCGGCCGGTGGAGCGTGCGGATGGCACAGGCGGGATGGCTGGTGACAGGCGCGGACATCAGCGAGTCGTTGATCGCGTTAGCGACGCCTGCACCCAACGTGACCTACGTTCACGGCGCGATCGAGGACCTCGACGTGCCCGCCGCCACCTTCGACGCCGTCCTGAGTGTGACCGTGCTCCAGCACATCACAAACGATCAACATTTCGGCGCCGCCCTCGACAACCTGGCCAGGATGCTCCGTCCGAACGGCGTCATCGCCGTGCTCGAATACGCACCGCTGCGCGTGTTCGGCCGCATGCCTGCGTACATGAAGGCGCGGTCGCGCCGCGAATGGATCGAAGCGTTCACATCACGCGGTCTCAAGCCAAGGTCCGAGAGCGGGATTCGATTCCTCGGCCACGGCCCATACATGCTTGCGGTCCACCTGGCACGTCTCCTGGGCCGCACCGACCCACAGCTCATAGCTCTTCGCGCTGTCTGCCGGGCGCTGGACCTCACCCTGGCCCGCATCCCAGGTCTCACGCTCGTCGCCGACGTCCGGCTCATCACCTTCGAGAAAACACAGCAATGACGTTCGTCGTTCGCGTCCTGGGTTCTCTCGGCGCTCAACTCCTGCTCGTCATCTGCGGCGCGGCGACGACGGTGATAGTTGCGCGGCTGACCGGGACCCACGGCGCCGGCGCCTACTCGCTGGCGGTCCAGGTCGGAACCCTGATCGTCCTCGGAGGCGGCCTCGGCATCGACTTCGGCCTCATTTATTTCTCCGCCCGGGATCGCATGCGCCAATCGGAGCTCGCGCCCGTGCTCGTGTGGTTCGGCTTGGCATGGGGCGTCGTGCTCGCCGCCGCCGGCCTCGTGGTCGCGCTGGCGCTGCGGAGATCGCTCCTGCAGGGACTCGACACGACGGTGATCCTGGCCGCGATCGCCGCGATCCCCTTCATGCTCGCGGTCCGCTACCTGCGCTACTTCATGCTCGGGCGCAATCAGCTGCTGCCGTTCAACGGCGTCAACGTCGTCTTGGCGCTGGCCTGGGTCATGCTGGTGGCGATCGCGCTGGGACCCCTGCACGGCGGCATAAGTGGCGCCGTGTGGGCATACGCAGCTGCCAATGTGATTGCATTCGTGGCGGCGCTGCTGCTCGTGCCGTCAGCCGCGACGCCGCCCGACCTCCGCCGCGCCGTGGGCATGCTCCGCACCCTCGCAGCTTTTGGCTTGCGCGCCCAGCTCAGCACCGTCCTGCAGTTCTTGAGCTATCGCCTCGACCTCTTCATCGTCAACGCCGTCGCCGGCCTTGGAGCCGCTGGCATCTACAGCGTCGCGACCCTGCTTGCGGAGGCGGTCTGGTACATCCCCAACGCGGTGGGCCTGGTGCTTGCCCCGCGGGTCGCCGCGACGGCGGAAGGCGAAGACGACGACGCGACCGCCGCGATCTGCCGAGCAACCATGCTTCTGAGCGTCGCGGGTGCGGCCGCCATCGCTCTCTTCGCGCCGCTGCTGGTGCTCCTCCTCTTCGGCCGTGAATTTCTGCCCGCGGTGGTGCCCCTGTGGGTGCTCCTGCCTGGGGTCATCGCCCTCGGGCTCGACAAGCCGATCGCGAGCTACCAGCTGGGCAGAGGACGCCCGCAGATCTCGCTGTACGTGGCGCTCATCGCCACCCCCATCACCATCGCCGCGTACCTGCTGCTCATCCCCGCATACGGAATCGTGGGCGCGGCCGCAGGTTCAACGATCTCCTACATCGCGACCACGGCTGTCGACGTCATCTTCCTGCAGCGCGTGAGCCCGCTCCGGCTGCGCAACCTGGTCATTCCACACCGGTCCGACTGGGCCATGTACGCATCCGCATGGCAACGCCTGCGGCCGGCTATCACGGCGGGGGTGCCCTGGTGAGAGACCGCGTGGCGAACATCGCGCTGGCGGTCATCGTGCTGGCGTCCTCGCTGGTGGCGCTGGCCTGGGTCTTCTACGTTCCGATTTTCGAGGCGCCGGATGAGACCGTCCACTTCGAGTACTCGGCCGCGCTCTACAGCGCCGGCGGCCTGATCGCGCCGCGCGACGTCGCCCACATGAGTGTGCCGCCGGGGCGCACGATTCCGTATCCAACCTATCTCGAAAGCCAGGCCGCCGTCGCGGTGATTGCCTTGAAGCCCGATGTGAAAGCGCCGGCCGGATATGGCGGCAGCTCGTACTACAGCGCGGTCGACAGCTCGGTCGTCCCAGGCGAGACCGACCAGCAGCTGCTCAACCCGCCTTTGCTCCGCTACTACCCGTTCGGCTACTACCTGCTCGACGCGGCCGTTATGGGCGTGACGTCTCTCTTCACTAAGAGCCCGGTGGCACTGTTCTTCGCCGCGCGCATGCTCTCGGTCGCGCTGCTCGGCGTCAGTCTGGTGCTGACCTACTTGTTGCTGCGCCGCCTGCGCACCGGGCCGCTGCTGGCCCTCGCGCTCACAGGCGTGATCGGCCTGTTTCCCATGACCACCATGCTCAGCTCGTCGGTCCAGTCCGACAGCCTCAGCTTCACGCTGTCCACGCTCGCGCTGCTGGCCGCGATGGAGCTGCGACGCCGCAGCCACGATATGCGCTGGCTCACAGTGCTCGGCCTGGCCCTCGGGCTGCTGCTCGTGACCAAGGTCCACTACTTCGCGATCGTCGCCACCGCCGCCGGCGCGATGCTCGTCACCCAGCGCCTGCACACGAAAGACGCGCGCCGGTGGCCGCTCGAAGCAGCCGTGCTGGTGATCCCGGCTGTCGTCCTCGAATCGATCCAGGTCTGGACCCAATGGGGCTCGCCGCCGCTCATCGCGGCCGCGCAGCTGGGCGACATCCCCGACTATCGCTCGGCGCTCGCGGGTGGCATCCCGGGCATCGCCGGCTACATCGGCCGCATCACCAGCTTCACTTTCCTCGACCACACCTTCGGCCGCGAGTTCACCAGCTTCTGGGGCGCATTCGGGTGGCTCGATACGCCGCTGGTGCTCGGAACGCCCGGCGTCACGGTCGCGGCCTGGTTCCTCATCGCAGGCATCTCGATCGCGTTGCTCGTGTGCACCCTGGTCCGTCTCACCCAGGTCACCTATCGCCTTGTTCGCGTGGCGCGCCGCGGCCGCCTCCGATGCGCCCTCCGCATGGCCTTTTCGAATCCCGTCGCCATCACCTTTTTTCTGCTCGCTGCATTCCTCTTCAGCGTCGAGGGCTATCCAGGCATCCAGGGCCGCTACTACTTCCCGCTGCTGCCGGCGGTCTTCTGGGTCGCGCTCAAGTACGCGCCTCGCGCTTTGCCCGGGAAATTCGGACCGGCGCTGTTTCGCATGCAGGCCGTGGGCCTGGTTGCGTACACGATCGCGGGAGCGATCTTTGCGTTTCCAACGCTCGCCGCCCGCTATTACGCGCATGGACGTGACCCGGTCCCCGTTGCCCGCGAAACGCTCACGGTCGACGCACACAGCGGCCGCTACGTGATCACCCGCCTCAGGCTGCCTGAGGCCACGCTGGGAGTCGGCCGCCTACCGCCCAATCGCGTGGCGGTGGTCGGGTGGGCGATAGACGACATCGCCGCCGCGCCGGCCCGGAGCGTGTTCATCGACGTCGACGGCGCCCCCTATCAGCAGGCTGTCTACGGTGACGACAGCCCCCAAGCCGTGGCCGCCCTCGGCAATTCGAGCTACGACCGCTGCGGATTCGACGCCATCCTCGACACCACGCTCCTGGTGCCCGGCCCCCATCAGCTCACAGTGCGCGTGGTCAGCGCAGGCGGCGACCGGCTCTACGCGCCTGGGCCGTCGCTCGAGTTTGTGGTCGGCGCCACGGTGGGCCCCGGCTCTTCCTGACGTCTCTTTCTCAGCAACCAGATGTACGTGGGCGCCAGCCAGTACGCGGTCTTGAGTGCATAGAGCGCAGTTTTTTGTTTGAACGTCCCTGGAGCCACGACATCGGTGGCCCGGAAACGGACTGGGTCTTCGACCACGCGCGCCGTGTAGTCGTGCAGCTCGAATCGCGCCGCCAGCCTGCGCAGACCCCAAAGGGTCCGGGTCCTCTCGTAATACCTTTCACCCTTCCGCATCAGCCTCATGTATCGATGCGCGACAGGCCTGGGCAGAAGCGACAGCAGAGGGAGATGGTTGTCGGCCTCCATCAGCGTCAGCCGGTTGCCCGCGATGAACAGGCACGCTCCGCCCGTTCGAAGGACGCGATAGATCTCGTCCATCATCCGCATCGCGTCCGGCACATGCTCGTAAACGTGCGTGCACGTGACCACGTCCACCGAGTCATTTGGCAAACCGGTCGCCATTGCGTCGCCGACGCGGTACTCGATGTTGGGAGACTTGTTGTTGGCGATCGCGTACTCGATGCCGGGCTGGTCGAAATCGATGCCGAGCACACTCTTGAAGCGCTGGCCATAGAACCGCGTCATGAGTCCGTTCGAGGAGCCGAGGTCCAGCAGTCGCAGGGTGCGAAGGTCTCCGAGCGCATCCTCGAGGATGGCGATCACCTTGGCGGCCTTGACCTCGCGGCTTGCCGCGTCGTACATCTCAGACTCATGGGTCTCCGAGAAGCGTTCCTGGTACTGCATTCGCGCCCCTAGTTTGTCAGGCGACCGAGGTGCACACCGCCACCGGGTGAAGCCCTGGCTGCCCGCCGCCCCCGCAAGCCCACGCGCGGCCCTGGAACACCGCCAGCTCGAACCCGTGGCGCGGGATGAGCATTGCCTCGGCGGCCACCCATGACGATGGATTCGGAAGCCTGGCGAACTGATCGTTGATCGACGTTTCCTGTGCGTTCTCGCCACCCAGGATCACTGCCCTTCCGTCATCCAGCGTGGCCGCGCCCGCCCCGCTGGTGGCGCGCGGAAGGTCGGGAAAACGTACCCATGTAGAGCTCTCGAAGTTGAAGCAATCGACGCGAGTGGTCGCGGGCGAGCGCCCGCCGGCGGCGCAGACGTTGGCGCCGAAGACGAATCCCGAGACGTGGTTGCGCGGCGAGGGTAGCGCGAGCCTGTCGGACCAGACACCGGATACCGGGTCGTACACCTCCATGGGTCCGACGTTCACGAGCGCGGTGTTGCCGCCGATCACATAGAGCCGATCATTCGCCGACAGCAGCGTGTGGCCGCCTCGTGGGTGGTGCATGCGCGGCAGTTCCGTCCAGGCTGCGCCGTCGAGCCGGAAGAAGCGGCCGGAGTCGCTTCCGAAGCTGTGGCCGCCGGCGACGTAGACGTGATCGTTGAGGGTGGCGGCGGACGTGTGATCCAGCCCGAGCGGCAGGCGCGGGCCGGCCCGCCAGGCCTTGCCGTCGAACACCCAGACGGTCCGCAGGCTGTTGCCGGCCGCGTCCAGGCCGCCGATCACGTACAGGTTGCCGCCGGCCACGGCCGCCGCCGACTCCTCCAGGGCCACCGGCAGCGAGGTCTCCGTCCGCTGTTGAGGAGGGATCGGGGAGGGAGATTCGGCGGCCGCGCTGGGCGAGGCGGCCGCGATCGAGGGAGTCGGGGTCGCCGCGGCATGCTGCGGCCCGGCGCACGACACCAGAATGGCCGTGCCCACGATCGCGAGCGTCCGAAGTCGCCTCATCGCGGTGACACAGTCTGCTTGATCTAGGGGTGCCGTCGGGCGCAGGATGTCCGGCGAGGGAGAAGGGCGAAGCTGGCACGGGCGACCGTCGACGCGAACAGGAAAGGCGTTCTACTCGAACGTGCCGAGCAGCTCGGCGTCCTGTCCGCGCAGCTGGAAGCCGTAACCAGGCAGAAGGCCGGGCGGCTGGTGCTGGTGGCCGGAGAGGCGGGCGTCGGCAAGACCGCCCTGGTGCGCCACTTCGCGGATTCCCAGGCGGGAGCGCGCGTCCTCGTCGGAGCCTGCGACCCGCTCTTCACGCCACGGCCTTTGGGGCCGCTCCTCGATGTCGCGCAGTCGGCGCAAGGGGAGCTCCTGGACGTCGTGCTCACCGGGCGCCGGCCGCACGACATCACCACCGCGCTGACGCGCGACCTGCGTCGCCGGCCGGCGACCGTCATCCTCGAGGACCTGCAGTGGGCGGA
>VBHB01000116.1 GCA_005880315.1 Chloroflexota bacterium
ACCGCGCTCACGATCGACAGGCCCAACCCGGCACCCCCGCTGTCGCGACTGCGGCTCGGGTCGGCGCGATAGAAGGGCTCGAAGATCCGGTCGACCTCCTCGGGGTCGAGACCCGGGCCGTGGTCGGTGACCGCAAGCCTGGCGACGCTGTCCTCGGTGGAGAGGGTGACGTCGATCGGCGTTTGCGACGGCGTGTGCACGATGGCGTTGCGGACGAGGTTGCCGAGGACCTGGCGCAAGCGGGTGTCGTCTCCGTTGACAATCACCGGACCGGGTGAGGTGAGCTTGATGTCGCGCTGGGGCGCTACTGCGCGAGCGTCGGCGACCGCATCGTTGGCGATGTCCTGGAGGTCGATCGGCTCCTGCTCGAGCGGCCTGCCCTGGTCGAGGCGCGCGAGGACGAGCATGTCGTCGACCAGGCCCGTCATGCGGATCGACTCCTCCTCGATCCGTCTTCGCGCAAGGTCGGAGTCAACCGGCGACTCGGCCGCGCCCCTGCGCAGCATCTCGGAGTAGCCACGTATAGAGGTGAGCGGCGTGCGCAGCTCGTGCGACGCGTCCGCGATGAAGCGGCGCAGGCGCCGGTTGGAGGCGGTGCGTTCGGCGAAGGCGGATTCGATCTGGCTGAGCATTCCGTTCAGGGCCATCCCCAGCCTGCCGATCTCGCTTTTCGGCGTGGCCGGTTCGACTCGGCGGCTGAGGTCACCGGCCGCGATCTCCTTGGCGACCGCCCCAATCTTCGCCAGGGGTCGCAGGCTGATCCGGATGATCAGGAGCGCGAGGAGCGCGGTCGCTGCCACGACGCCGAGGCTGATCAAGCCTTCGAACTGCAGGAGCTGGTTCACCGTCGTCTGCAGATCCGTCAAGGGAATCGCGAAGACGACGGTCTGACCGCCGAACGAGTTCTCAGGCCAGTCGGTGACGCGAAATTGTGTCTTGCCATCCGTGCCGGAGACCGTGAAAGGATTGCTGGGGTGGTCGATGCCCTGATTCGGAAGCGACTTCGGCAGGACCGGTTTCACGAAGGAGCTCGATCCGCCCACGCGCAGCGTTGCGGCGGCGGCGACCGAACCATCCGGTGCGAGGAGTTCTGTCACCGTCCCCGCGGGATAGTCGACCGGCGGTCCTGGTCCGCGTGCACCGGACAGGACGAACACCGCCGTGTCGACGGTTGATCGGGCTGTCAGCTCGCTGTCGATCCGATCCAGCAGCGAACGCTGGAACAGTACATACGTCGCGAGGTCGGAGATCAGGAGTCCGACGACAACGAGCGACACGACCCCGATCAGGAGCCGGCCTCGCAGCGACTGCGTCATTGGTTATGTGCGCGGCGCGCGGAGGACGTAACCGACGCCGCGCACGGTCTGGATCAGCTGCGGCTTGAACTTGTCGACCTTACGGCGGAGATAGCTGATGTACGTCTCCAGCACGCTGGCGTCGCCGCCGAAGTCGTAGTGCCACACGTGGTCGAGGATCTGGCTGCGTGTGAGCACCCGGCCGGCGTTGATCAGGAGGTAGCGAAGAAGCCGGTATTCGGTGGTGGTCAGCTCGATGATGTGCGAGCCGCGGCGCACCTCGTGGGCTTCGTCGTCCATCTCGAGGTCCGCGAGCGCGAGGCGGCCGCCTTCGGATCCCGCGGCGCCGTGGCGCCGGAGGACGACGCGTACCCGCGCCATCAGCTCCTCGATGCTGAAGGGCTTGGTGACGTAGTCGTCGCCGCCGATGGTGAGGCCGTGGACCTTGTCCTCGGTGGCGTCCTTGGCGGTCAAGAAGATGATCGGCACCTTCTGGCCGCCGGCGTTGAGGCGTTTCAGCACCTCTAGGCCGTCGATGTCCGGGAGCATGACGTCGAGGATCACAAGCGCGGGCGAGAACTGTGTCACCGCGGTCAGGGCGGCCCGGCCGGTGGCGGCGGTGTTGACCGTGAAGCCCTCGTAGCGCAGCGCCATCGAGAGCAGCTCGGTGATGTTGGGCTCGTCGTCGACGACCAGGACACGCGCTCCGTTGGCGGCCACGCCCGGCCTCGATCCGTCGCTCACGCCTCCATCCTGCATCGGAAGCCTGGGAGTTTGCTGAGAGCTTCCTGGGTCGGTCCTGGGAATCCCGCCATGCGACCATGCGGGCCCGAATCGCGGCCATCCAAGCCCTTCGTTACGACCGTTCTTGCCCGAATGGCGGTGTGACGGCTAGTGGCGGGGCGCGGGCCAGCCGGCCAGGCGATGGACGATGCCGTCGCGGTCGACCAGGCGGGCCGGCAGCTTGTTGGCGGCCAGCCAGGCAATTGCGGCCTCGCCCATCACGATGGCCGCGGTGGCGGCGATGTTGGCGTCGACGCAGGAACCGGCGACAACGCTTGCGGTTCGCCACGGTCCGCTCGCCGGCGCACCGGTGGCGGGATCGATGATGTGGTGCAGGACGACGCCGCCGCGCGACCACCGGCGAACGGTGATGCTAGACGTGGCGATCCCGCCCGACTGGATCGTAATCGTCTCCTCGCTTTCATCCAGGGGCGCGCCGCTGTCCTCGCTGGTCTGCACCGCCCACCCTCCCGCGGGCGCGTCGCCAGCCAGCGCGATGTCGCCGCCCAGGCTGACGAGGACGCCCCCCGAGCCCACGGCCTCTAGCGCGGCGGCTGCGGCGAGGTCGGACGCGAGCGCCTTGGCGGTCGCGCCGAGGTCGATCTCGACCCCTTGCATCACGCACACGGTGCGATCGGCCTCGTCGAATTCGATAGCCCGCCAACCTGGAACCCGCGTCACGGACACGGTGATGGGGGAGCCGTCGGCCGGAATCGCTGCGAAGTCTCGGTCGTAGCCGGCGAGCCTCACGGCCGACCCCACCGTCGGGTCGACGGCCCCGCCGGTCAGGCGCGCACCGCGCAGCCCGGCCGCCAGGGCTCGAGCCATCAATGGGGAGACGGCGATGCGGCGCCCGGGTTCGCGGTTGATGCGGCTGAGCTCGCTGTCGTCGCGGAAACGGCTGGCTGCCGCGTCGATCGCCTTGATGACGTCATCGGCGGCGGCTTTGGCTTCGGCCAGCCTATCCGGCCGCGTGACGATCACGCGCATGTCCGTGCCGAGGGCGCGATCGTCGACGATGCCGAGCAGCGTTGTGGTCATTTCGAAGCAGCCGTCCTTCGCAGGGCAAGCGCGAGCACCGGGCACGTCGCGACCGCTCGCTGGGCCAGCGGCAGGAGGTGATCGGGAACGGGGCCGGGCGCGATGATGGGGTAGCCCCAGTCGTCGAGGCGGATGAGCTCGGGCAGCAGCTCGGCGCACAGGCCGTGGCCGTCGCACTTGATGCGGTCGATGCTCAAGTGGAGGCCTTCTCTCATGCGGGCTGCTGCCTCCAGTGGGCCGGGTGAGAGGCGAAGGTGTCTGCGAAGGTCGAAAGCGCGGAGCGCAGAAAGATGACCGCGCCGTCGGGATGCTTGCACGCGCCGCGGCCCTGCACCTCAACGGCCCATCGCTTGAGGCGCGCGAGGTCGTCACGGTTGGTGCCGCGCTCGGCGACGCGGCCGATGGCGTCGGAAAGCGCGCGGAGTCCGAAGAAGCAGGGCCCGCATTGCGCCGAGCTCTCCTGGGCCAGGTAGCGCATGATCCGCGCGGTGTCGCAGACACCGCATCTGGTCGCGGGGAGGACGCCGATGACGCCACAGCCGAGGTTCATGCCCTGGGCCTTCAAGGCGGCGGCGTCGAGCGGGAGCGCCCATCCTTTGTCCACCGGCACCCAGGCGCCGAAGTAACCGCCGACCAAAAGTGCTGCCGCGGGCTCCGAAACGCCACCCGCCATGGCCACCGCCTCTTCGATCGTCGTCCCCGCTTCGACCTCGAGGATTCCCGGAGACTTCACGCCGCCGGTGATGGTGATGAGGATCGTTCCCGCTGCCCCGCGCCGTCCGGCGGACTTGTACCAAGCGTCGCCATAGCGCGCGATGAGGGCGATGTGCGCGAGCGTCTCCACGTTCTGCACGAGGGTCGGAGCGGAGGCCACGCCGCGCTCGCGCGGGTGTGGCGGAGTCGTCGTTGGGGTTGCGATGCCGGCCTCGACGAGGTGGACGGCCGCGCTCGATTCGCCGGCGACATAACGATGCGGCGCCGCTACCATGCGCGCGATGCGGCGCTCAGCTTCGGGCCGCTCGTCCAGAGCTCGCTCCATCGCCGCCCATGAGGACCCGTGCTCTTCGCCGACATAGAGAACGACCTGGTTCGCGCGCAGTGTTCGGGCGGCGAGAAACGCGCCGTCGAGGATGAGGTGGGGCCGGGTCGTCATCAGCAGGCGATCCTTGTGGCTTTGGGGCTCGCCCTCCGCCCCATTGGCGATGACCACCGCCCGCCCTTTCGATGCGACCGCGACGGCCTTCCATTTGACCGCTACGGAGAAGGATGCGCCGCCCCGTCCGGTGAGGCCGCTGCGGCCAAGCGCTTCGATGAGCGCACGACCCGCGAGTGTCGCCGCTCCGAGTCGCCGCACGTGGTCGGCGTAGGTTTCGGATCCGGAAGAAAGGCTCGGTCCCGCGAGCAGGCGCAGGCCGCTCATGGGTTCGACTTTCTCGAGACGCCTACGCGGAATTCGTTCCGCGCCGACGCCAGTGGATCGGCCGGCGGCTGCATGAGCCGGATGATGATTGCGAGCGCTACGGCGAAGACGCAGACGATCGCCAGCACCATGAACCAGGCTGAAAGGACGTCGGTGCCCGTGCCGAAGCCGTGAATGACGGCGACCGGCCAAGAGGCGTACGCGAGCCAGTGGACGATCCGCCAGGCCGCCTGGCCGATCACCCCGCGCAAGAGGCTCGTCACCACGATCGCCGCGAGCAGCTCGAACGCGATGGTGCCGAGTCCGAGCCAGAACGTCCGGTAGTAAGAGGAGAAGGGCACGACCGCGGCCAGCCAGCCGAGGTGGGTGAACGGGTCGACGACCGCGGTGACGATGTGCAGCGCGAGGAAGACCAACGTCAGCAGCGCAAGGTTGCGGTGGAGGCCGGTGGTCAGAAAGCGCGGCCAGGCGGCGCTCTGGACGCGCATCGTGGAAAGCACCCCGAGCACCACCACCGCGCTGAGCAGGATCATCGATACCGCGCCGGCGCCTCTGGTGGAGTACCAGAGAAGGGTGTCGGTCACGAAACGAAGGCTACGAGCCGGAGCCGCCGGAGACGGCCACGCCCGAGCTCGATGACGAGCTCACAGTCCCGGAAGAAGGCTGCAGGGAGCTGGACGAGCTGCTGGTCGACGATGAGCTCGAGGAGGTGGAGCTCGACGGCGCAGAGGTCGTGGTGGTCGAAGCGGTCCCCGATGACGACGAGGTCGAGGTCCCAGGGATGGTGAGCGCGCTGACGGTGCCGAAGATGCCCACCCCGGCCACTGCCGCGAAGGCGACGCCGGCGGTCAGCTGGTTGAGCATGGACAGGGCCCTGTCGCGAGCCCGGATCCGGGCTTCAGAAGGCTTTATGTGTTCCACGCTCGTCAGGATGCTCCCACCCTCTCAGTGCTCTATGTGAGGAACCTGGGAAGCCGCTGAGAAGTTACGGCCGCGCGTCGGCCGCATGGGATCGTCAACGGGCCCGCCGGTAAACTCTGGTGGTCTATCCGACGCCCCCGTAGCTCAGGGGATAGAGCAGGACGGTCCTAACGTCAAGGTCGGGGGTTCGATTCCCTCCGGGGGCACTTCTTGGAATTCTTGATACGACCAACTGCGCCCGAATCGTGGTGTCAATCGCGCCGGTTAGCGACCACGTGTGCCCGAATGGCTGAATCTCAGGCTGCGGGGGCGGGTGTTACCGCAAGCGGGATCAGGTAGCGCATCGGGTCGACCACCTGGTCGTAGACGCGCAGCTCGAAATGAAGGTGGGGACCGGTGGACAGGCCGGTCGATCCCTCGCGGCCGATTCGCTCGCCGCGCGTGACCTTGTCGCCGACGTTGACGTCCGTCTCGAGTAGGTGTCCATACAGAGTGATCACCCCACCGCCGTGGGCGATCATCACGTAGTTCCCGTAGCCGACCGATGTGTGCGCCACGCCCACCACGATGCCGTCGGCCGCGGCCAGCACCGGGGTGCCCAGCGGCGCGGCGAGATCGATGCCGGTGTGGAAATGCGGGTACGGACCGAGCCTGGGCTCGAGAAGCACGTCGGTCGGTCCGAACGGCTGCGTGATGGTGGCGCCGACCATCGGCCACGAGAGCGAAAGCGGCGACAGGTTGGTCCCCGGCGGCAGCTCGCGCGTGGCCAGCGCCAGGCCGGCGCCGACCTGCGCCTGCGTCCACGCCGCCAGGTACGACTTCTGGACCAGGTCGGTCTCCTGCTGCTCGAGCAACAAAGCCAGCGCGGCGGTGACGTCCGCGGGCTGGCCTGTGAGCTGGCTCTGCGCCGTCTGGATCTGTGTGATCAGGTCGGCCAGCTGGGCGCTGAGGTCGTCCTGGCGGGTCATCAGGTCGCTGAGCGCGCTCATGTTCACGTCGAGCTGGTCGCGCAGTCCGTTCTCACGATCGAGGTCTGCCAGCCGAGCGTCGCGGTCCGCCTGCAGCTTGATCAAGTCGGCTTCGAGCTTGGTCTGAAGCGTGTGTGCGCGATCACCCGCGACGACCAGGTCGATGGTGGACACCAGAGCTTCGCGCAGGTTGCCCGATCGGGCGATCACCTCGAGAAGGGTCTTGGGCTGGCGGTACGCCGCTCGCGCCACGGCTGCGATCTGACCTCGCTCGACGTCGATTCGGTCCTGCGTGTCCTGGATCTGCGTGTCGAGCAGCGCGACCTGGTCCTCGAGGTCGGCGATGCGCGCCTCCTCCTGTGTGATCTGGTCGGTGAGCACCTGCTCGCTGATCGCGGTCTGGTCCAGCGCGGCGCTCAACCTCTGCTGTGTCGTGAGCGCCTTCGCGAGATCCCCGCCCAGTCGCGTGCGGAGCTGGTCATAAATCGTTTGTTGAGCAGTTGTGGCCGGCGCGCAGGTCGACGATCCCTGCGCCGCGCCCGAGGCCGTCGATGTGCGTGCTGATGATGCTGTCGACGTGCCGCACGTCGAGTAGGCAACGCGGGCGTTGAACAGCTGGAGTGACAAGAACATGGCGAGCAGGGCAACGCATGCCGCCGCCCGTCTCATACGCGGAACCGGCGGAAACCCATGGCCGCAGTGAGCGTGCCCAGCAGCACGCCGGCGACGATGGCCGCGGCGACGACATATCTCATCGCAGTGAGGTCGACGCCAGGCAGTACTTGCGCGTAGGTCGCAGCCGCGAAGCGTGTCGCGAGCAGCCAGAATCCGCCGGCGATCGCGCCCGCCAGGGCGCCGGCAAGTGCGCCGGTCATGAGGCCTTCGACCACGAACGGCCCACGCAGCATCCACCCGCGGGCACCGAGCAGCCGCGTGATCGTGACCTCATCCTTCCGGGCGGCAGCCACGCCGCGGACCGAGTTGGCGCTGACCGCGTAAGCGACGATTGCGAAGATCAACAGCAGGCCGGCGCCGATCCCGCCGAGCACCAGCGCGATGTGGCGCAGTCGCGCGTACATGTCGGGGTCGTATGAGGTGGGATAAGTGGGATCGACTGCCGGGTCGCCGGTCGCCAGGGCTGCGATCGAAGCCACCTGGTTGACCGACCGAACCGACACATCGAGGCTGGCCGGGAACGGATTCGACGAGCTCAGGCTGCCCAGCGACT